>PMYF01000494.1:0-2608 GCA_003171295.1 Acidobacteriota bacterium
TGAATCAGAAACCAGTATCCGAGCAGGAGGAGGGCGGGAAGTTCAATGGTCCAGAAGAAAATGAAGAGTGGGATGAGGGTAGTAATGCGCGCCCGGGGGTAGCACACGAAATAGGCCCCGAGTACTCCGGCAATGGCGCCACTCGCGCCGATGGTTGGGATCCGAGAACCCGCGTTGACGACGATCTGGGCCAAGGCGGCGGCTATGCCGGAAGCCAGATAGAGGAATAGGAAAGGGAAGTGCCCGACGCGGTCTTCGATGCTGCGCCCGAAGACGAAAAGAAACAACATGTTTCCCAGCAAGTGTAACCAGCCGCCATGCAGGAACATGGAGACGAAAATCGGAGCGATAGTGCGGGCCGCAGGAAGCGCGAAGATCACTCGGAGGGCATAGCGCGATGGAACCAACCCGTAGAAGAGAACCAGACGGTTCAATTGGGGTCCGAGCGAGAGCTCGACGAGAAAGGCCCAGATGTTCGTCACGATTAAGAGTAGGGTGAATGCCCAGAAGCTGCGCCGCCGGATGTGGTCGGTGAGGGGGATAGGCACCATTCAATTGTATTCTACCGTGACAGCACCGCGCTGCCCACGGGAAAAGCTGTCTTGGCAGGTGAGCCTGTCGCTGCAGTCTGGACCTCTCTCTCCGCCTCCGGGGTTGTACCGGGCGGTCCTACTCGTTAAATACGATGACTTCACACGATCCCGCAAGACGGATCTCCTGAATTACACGCGAGCATGTCGGGATTCTCGTTGTTAACCACCTCGCTGCTCCCGTACCGTTTTCCTCGATCCACCAACTTCCCTTCGGCAGTAGCTGTTGTCACCTTGCTTAAAGCCCCTGCCGCGAACCTATGCGCAGGTACGATAGTTCAAGTTCCCACTTTTTGTTTGGGATGGCGTAAACTTTTCTTGACGATTCCGTACAGGAAGCTTTGCGCCGTTGAGAGAACCGCTCCCTCGATCTCCTTGCGGCTCTTCCATATCCGGGGCGTTGACCATGATGGGGGGCGGGGATATACTAATTTGTGGGGCTTAGGGCTTACTTGGCCAATTATCCTGCACTCGTAATCAGTTTGCCATGCTCGCTGTTTCGTTCGCGAACCTGTGACGAATTTGTGCCAGGTTACGATTTTGCACTTGAGGATTGACTTGCACTGGGGACAGGGAATAATGAAAGCGAGGGCGACTGATCCGTACCCTCCCATCGCGGCAGGCGCACGGCGGCCCCACGCAAGCTGCGCGAAACCGTTCCGGGGCGGGGAGGGATCGAGCTGAAAGAAGTTGAAATCTGTAAGAGCGGCGCGACATCCACACTAGAGTTTGCACCCCCCGCGCGCAGCATTTGCTTGAAACCCTGCCCCGCCTCATTGAGGAGATGAGAGCGGAAGTAATCCGGGTCCCGGATCCTGGCGGATGCCTGCAACCTAGCGGCGAGGTGAAACGTGGGGGCGATCCGAGGTATGTTGTGCGGTTAATCGAATTGGCGGACGACTCCCATAGCAGAGTGAAAATCCCCTTACGAGGTTCCCCATATGGCCACGAAAGCGACCGTGGACTTGAACAATGTCTTGAAGCCAGTGGATGCACCCCAATCGCATCATCTCTCGGACTACGAGGCTTTGTACTCAACCTTCCATTGGGAAGATGTGCACAAGGAATTTGATTGGTCGACAACGGGCAAGGTGAACATGGCGCACGAAGCCATCGACCGGCACTTGACGCGCGGTCGCCGTAACAAGCTGGCGCTGATCTATACCGATAAGGAATACACCGCCCGGTTCACTTTTGAGGACCTGTCGTTGCAGTCGAACCGTTTTGCGAACGTCCTGCGAAAGCTGGGCGTCGGGAAAGGTGATCGTGTTTTCGTGTTTCTCGGGAGGAGGCCGGAGCTTTACATTGCCATCCTTGGCATCATAAAAGTCGGTGCGATTCCCAGCCCGCTGTTCGAGGCTTTCATGGAAGACGCCGTGCGCGATCGCATGGCCAACGCGGAAGCCGTGGCGCTCGTGACCTCGCCGGCACTTGTGGAACGCGTGCCGCAATACGATTTGCCTGCGCTCAAGCACATCATCCTGGTGGGCGCCTCGTCAAGCGACTTGTCGGAAGGGCAATACAGTTACGAGGCGCTGATGGACAAGGCGGAAGAGAAAACCGAAATCGAGTGGCTGACGCTCGATGANNATGCTCGGGCACCTGGTCACCGGCCGGTGGGTGCTGGATATGCAGGAGGACGACGTCTATTGGTGTACTGCTGACCCCGGTTGGGTAACCGGAACCTCTTACGGTATCTTTTCGCCCTGGCTGAACGGCATGACCAACCTCATCCGGGGCGGGCGGTTTAACGCCGACGACTGGTACCATACCATCGAACGCTTCCGGGTGAACATCTGGTACAGCGCGCCCACGGCGTTCCGCATGTTGATGGCGACGGGGGAGGACGTGGTGCAGAAGTACGACCTCTCGAGCCTGCGGCACGTGTTAAGCGTGGGCGAGCCGTTGAACCCCGAAGTGGTCTGGTGGGGTTGGAGGACATACGGGCGGCGAATCCATGACAACTGGTGGATGACTGAAACAGGGCATATCCTGATTTCGAATTATCCTGCTATGAC
>PMYF01000494.1:2622-7075 GCA_003171295.1 Acidobacteriota bacterium
GTCGTGAAGCCGGGCTGGCCCGGGATGATGCGGACCATCTGGAAGCAGCCCGAGCGGTACGAGAGTTACTTCCGCATTCCGGGATGGTACGTCACGGGCGACAGCGCTTATAGGGATCCCGACGGTTACTTCTGGTTCCAAGGACGTATCGACGACCTCATCATCACGGCGGGCGAGAACGTGGGGCCCTTCGAGGTGGAAAGCTGCCTGGTGGAGCATCCTGCCGTCGCGGAAGCGGGTGTGATCGGAAAGCCGGATGCGATACGCGGACATATCATCAAAGCCTTCCTTTCACTGCGCGAAGGTTATGAACCCAGCGACGAGCTAAAGGATGAAATCCAGAAGTTTGTGCGGCAAAAACTGGCTGCCCACGCTGCCCCGCGCGAGATCGAGTTCAAAAAGAAGCTGCCAAAGACCCGGAGCGGCAAGATCATGCGGCGCGTGCTGAAAGCGTGGGAACTTGGATTGTCGACGGGTGACCTTTCCACGTTGGATGATTAGACGTCCTACCCCCTCTGGCTGGAGAGAGGTTTCCTTGCCGCACTCAACGGCCGCCGTGCAGGGGACCCCAGGTGGCAAGCAGGGGTGGTGTTGGCCAGCGGGGTCCGCACTTGGGAGACCAAACTCTCAATCGCGTGGCATTGACCGCTATTGTCAGTGGCCAAATCGTAAATCGACGACCCGCAGTTCTTCCTTCTGTGGGTAGTTTCACAGGAGCGCACCTTCCAGGAATCTCCCGTACTAGCCACGGCTTCTTTGTGCGTTGACTTAGTCGGTCTGGCGTCCTAAGATGCGCGGAACGGAAGGAGATTTACCTATGCAGCTCACCATCAATGCTCGGGAGACCCGGGGAGTCGTGATCTTGGAATTAGTTGGAAGAGTCGTGGCGGGGGAGGAAGTAGACAGCGTGCGAAGGATGATCCATGATCTTATTGACCATAACCACAAGAGCGTATCGCTGAACCTCGATCAAGTGATACGGATTGACAGCACGGGGATAGGCATGTTGGTCGAAGGAGTCATCTACTCTGTGAAACAGGGCGGCCGGCTGAATCTCTACAAAGTTCCTCGTCTCGTTCACAACATACTATTTACTCATCGCTTATTGCAGGCTTTTGAGATCTACAGTAGTGAAGAGGAAGCCGTCGCGGCTTTTGAGAAGTCTTCCGCGCAGTCCGCGACTCAGGCCTGATCGCCGGCGGCACGGATGAAGTCGCGATCTATTGCCGCAACTTGGTGTTCGCTGCGTCCCGGCATCGGCCCTCGACTTCGTTTTTCCGGGAAGGCTGCTGCCGTCCAGAATTATCTCGTGCCTAAAACAGATTTGGCGCCCGAAGGCAGGTGGAATTTCTTCTCGGTCCGCTGCGAGGATGTGCTCACCAGTTCAGACGGAGCGAAAACTGGATTTGCCGCGAGTTTTCCGCCGAAGCGATTTTCCCAAAATTCGACGTCCCAAAGATCAGGCCGGGGCGGTCGAAATTCGGGTGATTTGTAAGATTGAAGAAGTCCGTGCGGAAAACCCAATTCAGGCGCTCGCTGAGGTGGAAGTGGCGTTCCAGGCTTGCGTCCCAGCTTCCCAAACCCGGAGCGGTGATGACGTTGCGGCCCTCGTTGCCGGGGATGCTGAAAGCGCCCTGCGCATCGTAGAAGACCGGAGGGGTTGCGAAGGCACTGACACTAAACCAGTGATTGGGGTCGCGCTGGCTGGCGGGCAGGTTGGGGCTCGCGATCAAGTCGGGGCGATCGGTGCCGTTCGATTGCGTTCCGCTCAGCGCCGTGGGCAGCACGGCGGAGAGAGGCTGGCCCGTCTGCAATGTGAGGATGTTTGCAAGTTGCCATTGGCCCAGGATGCGGCGAGCCCCGCCTTGCCTTGCCCAACGGTGGCCCGCACCAAAAGGCAATTGCCAGGTGCTCGAAAGAGTAAATCGTTGCCTCATGTCAAAGTCGGAGAGGCCGTGCTCGGCGCGCAGGTTGTAATTGTCCTGCGGTTGGTCGGTGCCATTCAGGCCCGACGCCGTGTCGAGGGACTTGCCGTAAGTGTACCCGGCCGCGAAGGAAAGACCTGCGGGAACGCGGCGCTCCAAGCGGGCGACCAGCGCATTGTAGTTTGAGTTAACGTCCGTCGCGCGCACGAACTGATTGGAGCCAGGTTGTGGGTGGTAACCTCGTCGTTCTCCCGGCAGGTTCGGGATTCCCTGATTCTGAAGATCCCGGCGTGGCAATTTGTGCGCTTCGGAGCCCGTGTAGCTTAATGAAAGCACGGTGTTGGGCGTCAGCTCCTCTTCGTAGGAAAGACTCCATTCGTAAACATAGCCGTTGCGGATGTTGGGAGGAGAAGAGATAGCCACTGGTGAGGAGTTGCCGAGCAGGTATGCGAGGTCGTAACTCAAAATGGGCGGAGCGAAAGACTGCCCGCAAGCGCCCGGCCCGTAGAACCGGCATAGGTCGAGTCCAAAGAGAAACTCGGTGAGGGGAGCGCTCAGGCGGGTTTCCGAAGCGTAATCGAGTTCGCCGAGAGAATTGAAAACTCCCAAGCCGCCGCGCAGCGCGCGCTTGCTCTTTCCTGAGAGGTCATAGGCAAAGCCGAGGCGCGGGGCCCAGCCTGACCAATCCGGCCGAATCAGTGAAGCTGGCAGGTCCGCTTGCTGCGAGGTGAGAAACTGCAAGCCATATTGTTGCTGCAAGCTCGCAGCGAGGGGATTTGCAAGGAGCGCCTGCGCCTGGCCGCGGTCGTTGCGAATAATGAACCGCGCCGCGTCCGTGGGGTCGAGGATGGAAGCGCGTCCGTCCGTATTGACGGGCGGTGAGTAAAACTCTTCGCGCAGGCCATAGCTGAGTGTCAAGCGGCGCGAGGTGTGGAATTCATCAGCGAAATACACTCCGAAATAATCCAGGCGATCGTTGCCTCCGGAATTGCCGGCCTGCGCAAAGGATAGGAAAGGCCGTCCCAGAAGGAAGTCGGAAAATGCCGTGCCCGAGACTGACCCCAACCCGTCGCTGAACGAAAATAACCCCTGGCCGAAATCCTCCACGAGATAAAACAGCCGGTAGCGACGCACATCCGCCCCGAACCTCCAGGTGTGGCGCCCTTTCACCCAAACCAGATTGTCGGCGAACTGGAACGTGTGGTTCTTGCGAATCTGCGGCTGAAAGATGTCGCTGTCGCCCAGGTCAGCATAGCCCGGCACGTTGATAGCGGGAATCCCGTCGTTGGTCGCGCCGGCGGCGCGCGTGATGCCCAAAGAGGCGAGAAAACCGCTGTGGATATTCTGTGCCTCTTTTGTGCCGAAGTAATACGCGTATCCGAAGCGAAAGTCGTTGACGAGCGTGGGACGAAAAACGGAAGTTAGCCCGAGCGCTAGGTTCCTTCCCGTATCGTTTTTGTTAGTGCCGAAACCTGGCGGCGCGGAAGGGTTTTGAGCGAAGCTGTTGGGCACGAAAGGAAAAAGCTGCGCGCCGTTGAAGAGCAGGAATCGCCCAAAAAGCTGATGGCGGGGACTCAACTGATGATCGAAGCGCACCAGGACCTGGTCCATGTTCACGCGGCGCGACCCGATGTTGAGGGTGTTGTTCTGACCTGCCGAAGCGTTGCGCAGGTTGGGCAGCGGTTCGCGGGCCAGGAGCGCGCGCGAGAGCGGATCGAGGGCGGATTCCGGAATCCGGTTTTCCGGAAACGGATGGCCGGTGGCAGGGTCGAGAATCGCCGGAAATGGCTGGTCGGTGAGCGGGTTTGTGCCGCTGAAGTCGCCGCGCCGCATCGCGTCCGTGGGCAGCAGGGATATGTTGGTAAGGCTCTGGCGGATGCGCAGGCCTTCGTAGTTGGTGAAAAAGAACGTGCGATCGCGCCGCAGGGGACCGCCGAGGCTGGCGCCGAATTGGTTCTGACGGTAAGGCGGAATCGCCCGATTGGGAGCATCGAAGAAATTCTTGGCGTCGAGAGTACTGTTGCGGACAAACTCGTATGCTGTTCCGGAAAAGCGGTTGCCTCCTGAGCGCGAGGCGATATTGACCTGCGCCCCGGAGGTCAGCCCCTGCTCGGCGGAATAGGAATCTTCCACCACGCGAAACTCGCGGACGGCATCGACGGAAGGATTGACCGTCAGGCTATACGCGAAGGGCTCCATCAGGGTGACCCCGTCGAGTGAAAAGTTGTTTCGCTCGGAGCGCTGCCCGTTTACAGAGAAGCCCAATCCCAGCGCCGCGGTATTGAATTGTTGGCTGGAGCCGTTGGGATAGGGCGGGACGGCACCGGCCGCGAGCAGCGCAAGCTGCGAGAATTGCCTGCCATTCAAGGGCAGGGAAGTGACC
Organism: Acidobacteriota bacterium; assembly: GCA_003171295.1. Lineage (GTDB taxonomy): Bacteria > Acidobacteriota > Terriglobia > UBA7540 > UBA7540 > Bog-366. The sequence goes on from PMYF01000494.1 coordinate 6,931, forward strand.
CGCTGGTTCGAGATCTCGTCGCCTATGGCCGGGGATGCGGTTTCCACGAGTGGGGGGCGTGCCTCCACCTGCAGCACAACCTGTCCCCCCGCGACGTGAAGGGTGAGATCGATGCGAGGCATCTGCCCGACCTCTAAAACCAGGC
>PMYF01000494.1:7084-14175 GCA_003171295.1 Acidobacteriota bacterium
AAGCCTTGCGGATCGGTTTGCGTCTGGCGGATTTGTCCGGTGGAGGTGTTCTTCAACTCGAGTTGTGCTCCAGGTATTACCGCTCCACTGGGGTCGGTGATAAGTCCTTCGAGGTGACTGTTCCAATTTTGGGCGCGCAGGATGCACTGGGCTAGTGCAATGTTGAGCAGGGCCAAAAGAATTGCGGAGACGAGTTTCCAACGCGAGAAAGACTTTTGCTCGTTGGTCTTTGTCAAGGGAACTGCCTCACGGTGGGGCAGAGGCGGAAAGGGCGGGCGTTACGGAATCCTATACTTGCGGGCAAATCTCCGCTGGCTGCGGAGGCATCTGTGCCCGGTAAACGAGGACCGGCCCTGACCTTCTTTCATCCGGACTGTACCGTCGGCCCCGGAGTTTCACCGGNNTGCTTGAGCCGCAAATCCTCACCCTGCCCCGAAGGTCATTAACTCACACCTACAAATTTATCACCTTCCTGGCGATTTCTCAAGAGGTCGTGACTGCCCGGGTGGAGTTTCGATGCTGCGAGCGGCAAAGGCAACGGTGGCAGCACTCTGGATTTGCCCTTGCCCAAACCCATCCGCTGGATATAATCGCAGAGTCTGATTCGGTGATTGCATAGCGGTTGAACCCGGCAAGTATGGATACCATACCCTCTTTTGAAGCGCGCCGTCACGGAGAGCCCTGGGCGTTGGGCACGGTGTTGGGTTATGCCTCGGCGAACATTTTCGATCGCCTCGCCATAGTTCACGCTGATCCGCTTATCGGGCCAGTGGTGCGTGGCCTGCCCAGTCTGCTGCTGGGCATCATTCTGGTGTGGAAGCATCGGACCCTCGACCAATTGCGGCCGGGTTCGCCGCGGTACATGGGTTGGCGCGTCATCTTGACCTTTGTGGCCGCTGGCATGATCTCCACCTCGGGACTTTTCCTCTACTACTTTGCGATTCGGGTGGGAGGGGTGACCATCACGATTCCAGTGCAGGAGACGTATGTCATCTGGGGGACATTGATAGCCTGGGTGGTTCTGCGCGAGCGGATTCACCGTTATGCGCTCGTGGGAGTCGGGTTGATTTTCGCAGGGTTGCTAGGGCTTGCGCTAGGTCAAGCAACCGGCCAGCCCAGCTCGCCGCTTTGGTATTGGGCCATCCCGCTGGGATTCGGCACGGCGCTGGCCTACGGAGTCTCTGGGGTGTTGTGGCGCGCTGGGCAACTTCGTGGCGCTCACCAATCGACGGCGATTCTCCTACAGTTCGCCACGAGCGTAACAGTGGGTCTTGTAGGTTTGCTGATCGCCGGCCGAACCCCTGCTCTGCTGACGACAAATTGGCGAGCTCTGGCGGCACTGCTCACGAGTGGAGTCCTTTCGGGTGTGCTCGCCATCTACTGCATGTTTACAGCGCTGCGTCTGATGGCGGTAGCGCGCGTCTACGCGTTCTCCTCGCTCACGCCGCTGGCCGCTACCTTGTTCGCGCACATCTTTCTGCATGAGTTCCTCAATCTTCTTATGCTGCTCAGCATCGTTCTGGTGTCAACTGGAGTAATCCTGACGCAGATTTTCCGGCCCAACGATGAGCGCCAGGCCTAACACGATGGGATGCGCCGTTATGGACCTCCCACGAGCGACCGGCTCAGAATCGTGGTGTGACTATAAGCTGGTAAAACTTTGTCCAGGGCCGCCGCCCGCGCTGCTCGTTACTCGAACTGTTTCTTGAATTCTGCGAACTGCTGTTCCAAATTGACGAGCTGCCGCTTGATTTCCTCCACCTCGGCTGCGAGCTGGGCAACGCGCTCGTCGGGCGCGTGGGAATCCGGATCTGGGGCGGGTTCCGCAGCGCCGATTGACCACTCGGGTTGGTCACCGGCCAGCAGGTGAGCGTAACGTGCCTCCTTGGTGCCGGGCAGTCTTGGCAACTTCTTCACCAGCGGCGGCTGGCGCTCGCTGAGTTTCTGGAGAGTGGCCTCGAGGCTTTCGAGATCCTCGAAGCGATACATGCGCTCGGCGCGGGAGCGCAGTTCTCCGAGGGTTTGCGGACCGCGCAACATGAGCTCGCACAGGAGGGCGGTCTCGCGCCGGTCGAAGTTGAAGACCTCCGGGATGCGATGCTCGAATTTAGTGACCCTGCTCTCGGCGTTCGAGGCCGGCCCGGCCAGGTACCTTCGGTTGAGGGAATCCAGCGCCTCACGCACCGCCTGCTCATCGAGCGCCATCACTGGATGGCGATTCGATTTCTGATTGCAGGCGTTGGTCAGGGCGTTGAGCGAGAGCGGGTAATAGTCCGGGGTGGTGATTTCCTTCTCGATCAGGGCTGCGAGCACACGCACTTCCCGATCCGTCAAGAGCAAGTCCAAGGAACGTTCCTTTCACTCCCGCCGCGGTAAGCCCGCGCCGGGAGTCCATGAAAATGGGCAAGCCATTATAGTGCGCTGTCGCGCCAGTGGCGAAAAAACCGCCGTGTAGCGTGGCCGCGCTGGGAGAACGGGGTTTTAGCCGCGCCGTTGATACACTTTCCCCCTCCCCTCAATCCTCTTTCCCGGCTGGCGCGCGAGGAACCTGCCAAGAGGATCAGGGAATGTTCGTAATCGAAGATATCCAATTACCCCGCTACCACTTTGCGGAGCAGCGCCCACGAAACCTGCTGGGTGTTGTATAATTAAGGGTTGCTCGCTCATCGGGGCAGCGCCTGATTGAGGGGAGAGGTGAAAATGCGTAAAGCTGGTCAGCGGGTTCTGCCCGCGGTAGTGGTTGCGCTAACGCTCGGCATCGGCATTCTCATCGGCACGGTGGTTTCGCGTGGGGTGCGCGCGGCCAAGAGCTCTCCGGTGGCGGCGGATGCGAAACTTCTGCCCATGCCATCTCCTGCCGAGATGTCCAACTCCTTCGCGGCCATCGCCGATAAGATTGCGGACGCGGTCGTTAACATAAACGCCGAGACCACGGTGCGCGTCAGTCGCCGTCGCCCCCACTCGCCCGAGGATTCACCCTTCAACGACTTCTTCGATCGCTTCTTTCAGGGCAACCCCGATTCCCCCGGCGGCGGAGGCAATGATTTAAGCCGGCAAAGCCTGGGTTCCGGGGTCATCCTCGACAAGAACGGATACATCCTAACCAATTATCACGTGATTACTCAGAATGGGGAGGACAAGCCTGTCGACCGCATCGATGTGCAGTTGCACGGCGACGACACCACTAAGTTCAGGGCGAAGATCATCGGTTCTGACCGCTGGACGGATCTGGCCGTAATCAAGATCGAAGCGGGTAAGCCATTGCACGCCGCCGACCTCGGCGACTCCGACGGGATGCGCGTGGGGGATTGGGTGCTGGCGGTGGGTAGTCCCTTCGGCCTCGACTCCACGGTGACCGCAGGCATTGTCAGCGCCAAGGGGCGTGATATCGAAGGCGGAACCCAGGGCCAGTTCAAGCGCTTTATTCAGACCGACGCCGCCATCAACCCTGGCAACAGCGGCGGGCCGCTCGTCAACCTGGCGGCACAGGTGATTGGCATCAACACCGCCATTGCCACGCGCCGGGGAAGTTACGATGGAGTGGGTTTTGCGATCCCATCCAATACGGTCCGCAAGGTTTACAATGCCCTGATTACCAGTGGCTCCATGAAGCGCGGGGCCATCGGCGTACAATTCCAGGCGCAGGCCAGCCCTGCCTTGTTGCGCAGCTTTGGCACGGACCACGGTATCGTGATTGACAGCGTCCAGGCCGGTACGCCTGCCGAACGCGCCGGGCTGAAACGGGGGGACGTGATCCTGAGCGTAAACGGCCGGCCGGTCCACAGCGGTGACGAACTTGTGTCCATTGTCTCAGACACGGAGGTCGGCAAGAAGCTGCGGCTGGAATACCTCCGCGACGGCAAGCATGCCACCACGGAAGTGGGAGTCGCGGACCGCAACCAGATCATTGGTGAAAACCGCACGGGCGAGGAGGAAGAAGGCGGCGAGCAAGCCGGCCCGGAGGGCGGCGGCATTCTCGGCCTCGCGGTCAAGAACCTCACCCGCGACCAAGCAGAGGAAATTGCGAGCCAACTTCACCTCGACACTAAACAGGGCGTCCTGGTATCCGATATTCAGGTGAACGGGTTTGCTTCCGACTTGGGCGTGATCCGCGGCGATGTGATTCTCGCCATCAACCGCCACTCGATTTCTTCCGTTGACGACTATAACAAGTTGCTGGCCCCGTTGAAGTCCGGCACAGATGTAGTTTTGCTGATTGCCCGCCGCAGCGGTCCACGCAGCTTCACAACCCTGTTCCTGGCAGACCGCCTGCCGTAGCAGGGAGGAAGGAACGGTTTGAGTTTTGGCCATCGCAAATCCGGCAGCCTCTGGCTAGCGCTCGCGGCGAGTGTTTGGCTGGTGTCCCCCTCCGCGCTCGCCGCGCAACCCTCACCCCCAAAGACCGCGAAGACGACTGCCCCTCAGAAGCCCGCACGCAGAGCACTCCCCGGCCGGGGGCAACCCGCTACGAAAAACCGCGTGGCAAAATCCAAGACCACACACACCGCCGCGAAGAAGGGCACAAGCCGCGTGGCTACGAAGTCCGCAACGAAGAAACGGGCAAGCCCAGCCCCGGCTACGGCCTCCGCGCGGAAGCCGGTGACCCACACTACCGGCGCCGCCACCACGCATAAGGCCGCGGCTGTTCGCAAAACGGGGACAGGAAACAAACCGGTCCGCACTCTCACAGGCCGGCAGCGTCTGGCGCGTCTCCACCTGGACCCGGACCGGGTGCAAGAAATTCAGCAGGCTCTGGCCCGCGAGAGTTACCTCCAGGGAGACGCGAGTGGCCGCTGGGACGACCGCACGCGAGCCGCCATGCTGCGCTATCAGACGGATCACGGCTTCTCCACCACCGGTCTGCCGGACGCCAAATCACTCATGAAACTCGGCCTCGGGCCCCATCCGCTGGCACCCGAACTCGATCCTGGCCTGGCGCACGCCCGTGGTCCGGATGCCGCCAAGGGCAATCCTCCCGCTGAACCCCTCGCACGTCCAGCTTCCGGAGAAGAAACAACCCTACAAGAAAAGTAAACCTCGCGGCAGGCATCCTGCGCGTGGATTTTTCGGGGCATGGATCCAGCCCGAGTTTCTCACCACGCTGGGAAGGTTTTGGGGAGCGGGCGGGAGGGCGGCCCGATGAAAATGACTGAGGCAGGTGGGGGATTCGGGCTAGGCTTTTTCACCCAGATGCAGGGCCGCAACCCCTCCGGCAAAATTCCTGTAGCGCACGTTGCGGAAACCCGCCATTCGCATCTTCCCAGCTAACGATTCTTGATCGGGAAACAACGAGACGGAATCGGGTAAATATCGGTAAGGGCCGGCAACACCTGAAACCCAGGCGCCGAGGCGCGGCAGGACACGGCGAAAGTAGAATCGAAAAATCGGGCCGAACACCGGCCAGTGAACTCGCGAAAACTCCAGGATTGCAAGACAGGCGCCGTTCTTAAGAACCCGGCGCATCTCCGCCAGGCCACGGTCGTAGTTGGCGAGATTGCGAAAACCAAAAGCCAGGGTGGCGGCATCGAGCGAGTCGTTGCGGAAAGGCAGGCGCAGAGCATCCGCTGCCAGGAAGCGGGCCCGGGATCCGCGCCTGACGGACTTGCGGCGGGCGAGGGTCAGCATGGGAGGACAGAAATCCGCGCCCACCACCCAACCCGCCGACTGGCGGCTCAGGCAGAGCGTGAGATCGCCCGTTCCACAACAGAAATCCGCCACGCATGATCCGGGTCGCCGCAGAATTTCCCGCAAGGCACGGGCGGTAGCGCGGCGCCAGGCCATATCAAAACCCAGGGAAAGAACGTGGTTCAGAAGGTCATAGCGCGGGGCGACAGCCGCAAACATAGTGCGTACCGCGGCGCCCGCAGCAACTTCATCGCCGGCCGAAGCTATGGGGCTTCCCTGGGCGGGCGCCCGCACCGGGTCACTCATGCCACGCTCCGCGCTGAACGTCCGAAAAGGCCGCGGCCACCGCGGTGTCGGGCACATCCGGGGTAACCCGGACCTTACCGATGCGTTCCGGCAACACCCAGTGGATCATTCCTCCCACGGCTTTCTTGTCGCGGGGGAGAAGCCCCAGGACTTTTTCCGCGCTGAGGTTGTGAATGGGGGGCAAAGGACCTGCTTGCCACACCAAGCCCGCGATGCGTTCACCCTCAGCAGGATCAAGGAGGCCGACAAGTTCCGCCAGCCGGGTTACGAGGAGCATACCCCAGCCGACCGCCTCGCCGTGCAGAAAACGCCGATACCCCGTAACCTCCTCCAGGGCGTGCCCGTAAGTGTGCCCCAGGTTGAGCACCCGCCGGAGCCCCGATTCATGTTCGTCGCGGCTCACTACATCGACTTTCACCTGCGCGGCGCGGGTCACGATGGCCTCCAGGCGGCCCGTCTGGCTGGGACGAAGCGCGGCAAGTTCCGTTCCGAGATACTGGAAGAATGCGGGGCCCGACAGGATCGCGTGTTTGACCACTTCGTATAAGCCCGATTGCAGGGCGCGCGCGGAGAGCGATGCCAGCACCGCCGGCTCCGAAACCACCCGGCTGGGCGGATAGAAGGTACCCACCAGGTTTTTCATGGCGCGAACATTCACCGCGGTCTTCCCGCCAATCGCGCTGTCCACCTGCGCCAGCACCGTGGTGGGGACCTGGACGTAATCGATGCCGCGCATGTAGGTTGAGGCCACGAACCCGCCCAGATCGCCGACTACCCCTCCGCCAAACGCCACAAGCAACGAGCGCCGGTCCGCGCCCCGTTCCGAGAGTTCCGACGCCACGCGCCCGGCCATGGCGAGGCTCTTGGAACCCTCCCCCGCAGGCACTAAAAGGGGACGCACCAAACGCCACCCGGCGTCCCGAGCCAACTTGCTCCCCCAACACTCCCATAGGCCCGGCTCCGTGAGCACAAAGATTGAGGTGTACCCCTCGAGACGGCGGAGGGTGCGCCACGCGCCCCGGCCCACCATGACGTCATATTCACCTGTACTTGATTTCACTCGCAGTCGCTTCATAAATCTCCAATGCAAAATGGGGTGCTGGGACAACTTCCTACTCATACCACGCAGGCCGGAGAGCGGCAACCTGAGAAACGACTTG
>PMYF01000494.1:14202-16818 GCA_003171295.1 Acidobacteriota bacterium
AAGGACGAGCTGTATGAATCCAGCACCGAGTATGCCCAGGGGGGTATAGCGGTGGCGCTGAGCGAGGACGATGAGGTGACGCTCCACCTGCACGACACGCTCCTTGCCGGTGACGGACTCTGCCGCGAGGAAGCAGTGCGCGTGCTCGTGGAAGAAGGGCCAAGACAAATCCACCAGCTCATCGACTGGGGCATGCGCTTCGACCGCAACGGGACGAAGCTGGCCTTTACGCGCGAGGGCGCCCACAGCCGCTCGCGGGTGCTGCATGCCCATGGAGATTCGACCGGCAGTGAAATTCTGCGGGCCCTGATGGCCAAGGCGAAGTCGCTCCCCACGATTCAATTGTATCCTCGCGCCTTTGCAACCGAACTGCTGGTTGAGGATGGCTCCGTTTTGGGAGTCACTTACCTGGACGAGAAAACTTCCACGCCGCGATGCACTCGCGCCGGCGCCGTACTGCTCGCCACGGGCGGGCTGGGGCACGTCTACAAGGAAACCACCAATCCCTCCGTGGCCTGTGGCGACGGCGTGGCCATGGCCTACCGCGCCGGCGCCCTCATCAGCGACATGGAATTTGTGCAGTTTCATCCCACCGCGTTGTTTGTCCAGGGAGCGCCGCGCTTCCTGCTTTCGGAAGCGCTGCGGGGTGAGGGCGCGCAACTGCGCAACATTGTGCTGGAACGCTTTATGCCGCGCTACCATGAGGCTGCTGAACTTGCGCCGCGCGACGTTGTGGCGCGCGCCATCATCCGCGAGATGCAAAAGACCCGCAGTGAGTTTGTCTATCTCGACCTGACCAGCCTCGATGCTGAGCATGTCAAGAAACGCTTCCCCCGCATCTACGCGACTTGCCTGAACCACAATATCGACATCACGGCCGACCTCGTTCCCATCCGTCCAGCCGCACACTACTCCATGGGCGGGGTGGTGACCGATCTCCAGGGCGCAACCTCGCTCACCCAGCTTTTCGCTGCCGGGGAAGTCGCCGCCACCGGCGTCCACGGCGCCAACCGACTGGCCAGCAACTCGCTCCTGGAAGGATTGGTGTTCGGCGCCCGCGCCGCTGCGGCCATGCTGGGGAAACACGTGCCAAAAGGATTCCCGTCTCCCCCCGGAGGAACCCCCCAAGCCGGCCCGTATGCCGGCGCAACCGCGATTCCCTCTGAACCCTCCCTCGCGGATAGCTACCAGAAGGCGTCCGAGGAAGCACGCGCCATCCTTTGGGACAAAGTCGGAATCATCCGCGACGGCAAACACCTTTCCGAGGCGGTCAAACGGCTGGCGGAAATCCACCTGGAGGACCCACATCCTCCCACCCGGCTAGATTGCGAGTCCTGCAATATCCTGGACGTCGCCCGACTGATTGCCCGCTGCGCCCTCGCCCGCGAAGAAAGCCGGGGGGCGCACTACCGCTCCGACTTTCCCCTGAAGAACGAAGCAAAGCCCCCCCAACACTCCTACGTCTCCAGGGGAATTCCCGTCTTTTTCGATTAAAAGGCGGAAGGATCAGCCCGCACCCTCACACAACTCGAAAAGGCTCGCCCCGGGCCACTCAGGCATTCTCTGCCTGCCCCGCCCGGAGCGACGCCAGAATGGAGGTTCCCAGGATGACGAGAATCCCCAGCAGTGCAATACCCGTGGGCACGCGCACCCAATAGGCCAGGAGCATCTTGGCGCCAATAAAGATCAAGATCAGCGCCAACCCGCTGTGCAGATAGCGGAATCGAGTGATGGCCCGGGCCAGCAGAAAATACATAGACCGCAGACCCAGGATAGCGAGGATGTTGGAGGAATAAATAATGAAGGCATTCTGCGTGACCGCGAAGATGGCGGGAATGGAATCGACGGCAAAAGCGATGTCCACAACTTCGATAACGATCAGAACCAGGAAAAGCGGGGTTGCCAGGAGCCTGCCCTCAGATCGTGTGAAGAAGCGGCCGCCCTCATCATGGTCAGAAATGGGGAATAGCTTCCGTGCCAGGCGAAGGGCCACACTCCGCCCGGGATCGTATTTCCTCTCTTTCGACAGCAGGAGCCGCAGGCCTGTGAACAAGAGGAAGACTGCAAACACGTAAAGCACCGCATGGGAATGCCGCACGAGTTGTATCCCGGCCAGGATGAAGCTCCCGCGCATGATAATCGCCCCGAGCACACCCCAGAAAAGGACCCGATGCTGATACTCGGCGAGCACGCCCATGCTCCCGAAAATCACGGCGAAAATAAAGATGTTGTCCGCGGAGAGCGATTTCTCCAGCAGGTAGCTGGTGAAGAACTGTAAGGCACTCTCCGCGCCGTAGCCGAGGAATATGCCCAGATTGAACACCAGCGAGAGAGCCACCCAGAACGCGCTCCACCAGCCGGCTTCACGGAAGGTAATGAGGTGTGGCCGTCGATTGAAAACCCCCAGGTCCAACGCNNTCGCATTCAACTGGGTACTAACGCGAGCGCAGAAAGCAATGTTGCTCAGTCGCTCCAGGATAGAGGGAAAAGACCCCTCACCCCCGGCGCTCGGGGCCCCCTCACCCGCCTCGCTACGCTCGGCACCCTCTCCCGCGAGGGGAGAGGGCTGGTTATTCAACTTCTATCCCTCTCTTCCTCATGATCTCTAACCCTCTC
>PMYF01000841.1 GCA_003171295.1 Acidobacteriota bacterium
GAGCCATATATATCAATAACATACCTGATGTTCGGCGCACTGTGAATTTTCCCTGATTGCCGCATTCTCTATAGCTACTCGCTGCAAACTCCCTCTCCGTGTCATGGGCGAACTCCGGGTTGTCAACGGAGGCAGGTCAGATGGCTCGCGCCGGAGAAGCCGAGGTAAAGCGTCTCGGCGTCAGCGCAATGCTTTCTGCCGGAAGGGAGGTGCCTTCGGTCACGTCTCAGACGCCTCTCTCCCTGAATTTTCCGGACATATACACACCCAACTCGTTTTGTTCTGTTCCGAGTTTGAGATCAACAATTCAGGGAACGCAGATCGAGTTGGACAAGACACGCGTTAGAACGACAGTTTCATTGAGAGTTGCGTGATGCGCGACTCACGAGATCCAGTTACCGTCCCGAGATGTATTCCGCCTTGATGCAAGTCGGTCATCACACTCGTCCATTGGCTGTGGTTGAAGGCATTGTAGGCATCGGCGCGAATATTCGCGTTGAGGGACTGCCAGATCTTGAAGTTCTTTGCCAAGGAGAGATCCAGGTTGTTCCTTCCCGGACCCTGAACGGTACCCAATCCAGCGTTTCCTCTAACCTCGAATCCCGGATCTGAGAATGCAGCGGAGTTGAACTGATTCAGGAATGTCTTCTTCCCATGGCTGAGATTCGGGTTTCCCGAAACATTGGGCTGATCCATTCCAGCAAAGTCATTTGCAGTGCTCTCACTGTTAGTAATACTCAGCCTGTCGCCGGATTCCAGCGTTGCGGTGCCCGCAATCTGCCATCCCGTCAACACGGCCTTCGACAAACCGGGCCAAGTTCTACCATAGATTGGAGACCAGATTCCGCTCATCACAAAGCGCTGGCGATGCGAACCGGTGGTCTCGCCGCGATCGCGGATATTCGGATATTGGAATCCGCTGGATCCGCCGCCTGGTGCGCCGTTGTAAGCCAGGTTGTTTACATAGGGGTAGTCGGAGACGGTCTTGCCCAATGTGTAGTTGCTCAGGAACTGGTAGCCGTGGCTGAAGCGATGCTGGAAGCTGATTATGCCTGCATTGTAGAAGGAGTTCAGGTCCCCACGCTGCACATAGATGTCGCCGAAGCGGCCAATGTTATTGGGACGCGCCGAATCAAATTCATCGTACGCTGAACTCCAGGTTGTCTTGTACGCGGGCAGGTTGATGTTGGTGTAGTTTGTGCCCTTTCTTCCCTGCGAACCGGCATAGCTGACTGTAACCGAGGTCTGCGGATTCAGCATATGCTGTACATCCAGGAGATACCGTTGATAGTACGGAAGCGTGGTAGATTTCTGGTCCTGGTAGTAAACCGTGGAGAGCCACCCGTCGCCGAAGTATCCCTGCCCAGCGCCGGTGCTAACGTCGTACTGGCCTTTCGGAATGACCGGCTCCTGAGGAAATATCATATCCATGGTGACGCAAGGCGTATCGGTGGCGCAACCCAAGAGTGTATTCGTGACGTCCAAGCCGCCTCCCGGAGTTCCTCCGTTCGCAAATCCCGTTGCATTGGATATCTGCGATGCGCCGCTATCGTAGAAGACACCATAGGCTGCCCGAATCACATCGCGATTGGTGGCACCATATGCAAGGCTGAGGCGCGGTGCAAAATTCGTTTTCGCAGCACTCAGATAATGCTGCGGCAGGCCCGAAGCCACACCAGGAATTGCCAGCACGCCGCCGTCCGGAGTCGGCTGGTAAACTGCGCAGCAAAGCTTCTGGGGGTCGTACATGGGCAGACTCAGGTCGTAGCGAAGCCCCACAGACAGGGTGAGCTTCGGCGTCATCTGGAACTTGTCGTTGGCATAGAATCCCCAGTACGGGAAGAGGACGTTTAGCTCTGGCGCTGTGTCATCCGCTCCAGTAATCGTGTCGAGTTGATGAATATGCTTGGGAGTGCCCATGACCAAGCCCGCCATGTCGTCGCCGCCGTCCTGGTTCTGCAGATCGCCTCCGCGGCTGAATTTATTGCTGAAGCTTACATAGCGGCCGAAGTCCCAGTCGTACTCTCCCTTGCGGAAGTAGTTAAAGCCAAAGGTCATGGTGTGGCGCCCATGGATCCAGTTCACGTTGTCCGAGAACTGCAATGCATTGTTGGACGCGAGAAAGTCCTGATCGAACCCCACAGACTGATAGGTGTCAAAGTCGATTCCGAACACCCCCTGGCTGGCTCCCGTTCCGGTGTTCTGGAAGATGTCCCGGATCGGATTTGCGGCGCTGTGCAGGAAGGCAATTTCGGCTGGGCTCACGATGGTCAAAGAACCATAGCCCTTGCCGAAGATGAACTCATTGGTGAGGTTGGGCGTGAATTGGTGCATTTCGTTGACGGTGACCAGCCAGCTTGCGTCGTCGTTGTCCCAGACAAAATCCGGAAGGACGCCACCAGAGTTGTTGTTTGTTCCATGCTGCTTCGAAAAGGTCACGAAGGCATTGTCTTTCGATGAGATCCGCACGTCGAATCTGCTGTCGAAATGGTAGTCGTTAAAGGCTTCCTGTTGCGTTGTACGGTAGTTGTAGTTGTCGCTCGGAGTCTGGATGTTGGGTGTAGGGTACAGGGCCAGAACCGCCTTGGAGGACGCACTGGAACTGACCAGGCCCGCAAGGTCGAGGCGGTTGCCTGCGACCGGCGTACGGCTGCTGTTGCCGCTGATGTCGTAAGTGGTTGTAAATGGGTTGTACAGTTGGATTCCATCCGTCAACAACTCGCTGAAATCGCCGGTGCGTTCTGGAGTGGACGGCACTATAGCCAATACGGGCTGCGAACCATCGTGCTCAATGAAGTTCTCGTAGTTGACGAAGAAGAAGAGGCGATCTTTCAATTTGGAAACTTTGGGGATGATGACCGGCCCGCCGACTCCAAAGCCAAACTGATTTCTGCGCAGAGTGGGTTTGGTCGTCGTTCCCGTCGCCTTGTCGTACGACTCAATTGCATTCAAGGCATCGTTTTCCAGATGCTCATAGACCGAGCCGTGGAATTTAGTGGAGCCACCTTTGGTCTGAACGCTGAAGGTGGAAAAGTCATGGCCATTAGCGGCAGAGAAATCGGTTACAGAGATTCTTGCGTTCTCCAGCGCATTTGAGGCAGGCAAGTAGCTGATGCTGCTTTCCCAGTTGTCGTTGATGTTGACGCCGTTGATGTAGTAGCCGTTGTCTCTGGATCCCTGGACCACACCGCCGGACGTGAATGAGATGCCGCCGGAGGCAAACTGCGAACCGACAGCGAACGAGCCGCCGGGATTGATGTTCTTTTCAACGTACGTGCTGATGCCGGGCGTCAGCTCGGCCAGTGAGGTAAAGTTGAGGCCGTTCATCGGCAACTCTTCCATCTGCTTCGTGGAGATGTCGGTGCCGACACTGGCATGACCTGTATCCAGAATAGGTCCGGAGCTGGTGACGGTGATGGACTCGGTCACTGCTCCGGGAGCGAGCTTGATGTCATACCGGGCGGTCTCGCCGATTGACACAGGGATCACGTCTGACTTGGCGGTTTCGAAACCTGTCTGGTGGACGCTCAGAACATATTGCCCGGCGACCAGACCGGTAAATTGGAAGTGCCCTGTGTCATTGGCAACCGCAACAACGGTTGTGTTGTGGGCCGCGTCAATCAGGCTGACCTGGGCGTTTGGAATGGCAGCGCCATTGCTATCGAGGACATTTCCCTCGATGCCTCCGCGCTGGGCGAACTGCCCGTAGGCATTGCTCGCAACGAGCAGGACGGAGAACAGGAATGAAATCGCGACAAATTTAGCACGTTGGCACATAATGCCTCCAGAAAAATGAATCGTTTCAAACTGCAACGACTATTTTTAGCCCATCTTCCCGTTCCCTGTCAAGAGTATTTTGGGATTTTTTTCGCAGCGGGCGTCTTGCCTGGTCTTCCAGGGCTGGAACCAAAGAGCGCCTACGCGATCGGACATCAATAGAATCATAAAATTGGCGGATATTTATCCATGGTTTAGGCAGAGGCCAGTTGGACTTCCCGGCTCACGGTTGGCCGCGCTTTCTTCCAATGGAGTCAAAGGCGCTGGACAGCCAGGAGATGGCGGAATAGAGCATTTTTNNGGAAGCAGAACAAGGCCGCTTCGAAGAGCATAGGCCATACCGGGTTGCCCGTGACGCTCTGCACGCAGGGCGCTTGACAGGCAAGTTTCCCAAAGGTATATTGGCCTTCGAGTGTCTATGAATGGTTTCAAGCAGTTGCGCTATTTCCACAAACGCGATCGCGATTCCGATGATACAGCGAAATCTGTTGTCTGTTCTTTTTGTCACAGTACTGGCGGCCGTTGTGCAGCCCGCTGCCGCTCAGTTGGAGACTCGACCATTCGCGCATAACGGGTACAGCCGCCCTTATCAAATCTATCGGCCCGCGCATCTGCCGCCGCGGCCCGCGGCAGTATTTATGCTCGGCGGCATTCGCAGCACAGCGGAGTCCACAGCGCGAGACTTCGGCTGGATCGACGAGGCGGATCGCAACGGATTCCTGGTTGTATTTCCTGATCCTGTTGCCACCCAGCCCGATCAGCCGATAGACAGGAAGAAGAATGTCACCTTCTGGGAGATGAATGGCTCTCGTACGCATCGCCTGGCGCCTGGCATGTTGCCGGTGGATGACGATGGATATCTAATGGATGTTCTTCACGACGTTGTTCGCCGCGAACATCCCGACCGGAAACGTATTTTCTTTGCCGGCTTCTCCAGCGGATCGGGCATGGTCCAGCTGCTCGCCTCGCGTCATCCAACAGAGATCAAGGGAGTTGTCGCCGTAGCCACTCCACTGATGGATCCGCCGGCAAAGCTCGCTCGCCCCGTGCCCATCCTCTATATACACGGTGATGATGACGAGCAGTTTTCCGGATTCCAGGCCAACAGTCCGCATTTTGCAACGACGCCCCATGGCAATTGGGTAACCTGGGGCTACCTGGACGGCTGTCAGATTCAAACAGCTGAAAAGACGGAGTGGGGTGTGCGCTTTTCCTGGCAAGGCTGCAAAGATCGTGTGCCGGTATTGGCTGACTTCGTCAAGAACCTTGGCCATGAGTGGTCAGGAAGCCTGGATTCCCGCCGGCAAAAGGAAGGCGAGCCCAAGAACCCACTCAACTTCACTGACATGGCCTGGCAGTTCTTCGCCGGGATTCACGCCAAGTAGAGTCCACGAGTTAGAGAGAGTATTCGCGCCAGCAAGGTGCGGCGATGCAAGCCGGACTCCGCCCCGCGAAGCCCGCGGGGAGCTGAACGGTCACTGCATATCCATGACACAACGGAAGCCCACGGCGCCAGACCGGTCTTC
>PMYF01000272.1 GCA_003171295.1 Acidobacteriota bacterium
GTAATGAGACCTGTCAATCTATCTCAAAACTTGCTGAATTTATTGCATGATCGCCACAGGCGGCATTGCCTTCCTACGCCTAGCTCCGTGAGAATCAAGTTGCCCATTTACGGTAATATGTTTCTATTTTTGATCAGCTTGAGCGGAAGCCAAAGAGTATTCCGCATAATTGCTAATGTTTCATTTTCCACGTTTTGTTCAGGTTGCAGGCAAGTTTGGTTTCCAATTGCGAGGCCGATCTTGTTTTGATTTTGGCATCTAAAGTGCCTATAGGTTGCTCGCTGGGGGCGGCGGTTGCGTCCTCACGCGGGTCAGGGCAATAGGGCCAAATTAACTTGGATTCTGAGATTGGGCGGCGCTGTTTCGCTCCCGACGGGTCATCTTCGCATGTCGGAGCTGAGTTGGTGCGGGGCGAGACAATGCTTGTCGATGCGTTTGGATTACGGGCGTTGACCTCCAAATCCAAACGATTTTCCAGGCACGGGTGAATTGACCCCAGCGCCAGCAATCTTGTGAATAAGGGTTTGCCTGAACGCATTTCTTCAGATGTGAATCACAGCCCAGCCGCGGAAGCTGGGCTCAAGCAGCTTATCGGAAAAGGAGCCAACGGTGGGAGAACAGATTCTGGATGTTGGAATCATTGGTGGGGGGCCGGCAGGATCGTCGATCGCTGCCTACCTGGCCAAGGCGGGTTTGAAATGCGCAGTTTTCGAACGGGAGACCTTCCCGCGTGAGCACGTGGGAGAGTCCCTGGTGCCCTCCACGAATCGGATCCTGCGCGAGATCGGATTTATTGATCAGATGGACCAAGTGGGCTTTGTGCGGAAATTTGGAGCGGTCTGGACCACGGAAAAGAAACCCGTCTATCACGTCAAATTCGACGGGATGGAGCCGGATTGCCACGCCAACATCCGATTTGAGGAGCGCCAACAGGCGGGCGTGGACCGGAATTACACCTGGCATGTGGATCGCGGCAAGTTCGACCTATTACTGCTGCGGCATGCCGAGAAACTCGGAGCCACCGTTTACGAGGGTGTCAAAGTCCGGAGCGTGGATTTCTCTGACCCGGATGTGCCGCGGATCATTTACTCCACCGGCACCCAGGAGATCAGCGCCAGATTTCGGATGGTCGTTGACGCTTCGGGACGCCAGACCCTGCTGGGCAATCAACTAAAATTCAAGAAACCGGACCCGGTGTTCAACCAGTATGCCATTCACACCTGGTTCGATGGGTATAATCGCACCGCGGCAGCAAGCGACAAGGGTTACGATAACTATATCTTTATCCACTTCCTCCCCATCAGCAACACCTGGATTTGGCAAATCCCAATTACTGAGACAGTCACCAGCATCGGCGTGGTCACCCAGAAGCAGAATTTCCAGAAATCGGCGGCGTCTCGCGAGAAGTTCTTCTGGGATACCCTCGGCTCGCGCCCGGAGCTGCACGCGGGGATTAAGGCGAGTGAGCAGACGCGTCCGTTCAAGGAAGAGGGCGACTACAGCTACGGCATGAGCCAAATCTGTGGAGACGGTTTCGTCATGATTGGCGACGCGGCCCGTTTCGTGGACCCGATCTTCTCGAGCGGGGTCAGTATTGCCATGACCAGCGCCAAGCTGGCCAGCGCGGACATCCTGGCGGCGGCAGAAAACGGGACCTTCCAGAAGAAGGCTTTCGAGACCTTTGAGACCACGATGCGCCGGGGAACGAGAAACTGGTACGATTTCATTTCTGTGTACTATCGGTTGAATATTCTCTTCACGGCTTTTATTCAGGATCCCCGCTACCGGCTGGACGTCCTGAAGCTGTTGCAGGGCGACCTGTACGAGGAAGAAACACCCAAGGTCCTGAAGATCATGAAGGAAACCGTCGCCGACGTGGAGCGGCGGCCTAATCACCCCTGGCATGCTCTCTTGGGCGATCTCACGGTCGAGTCCCCGCGGGCTACCTTCTGACCTTTCGGGCAGCCGGCTGCGGATTGCAGCGGCGGCTCAGGGGGGTGGAAAGACCTGCGCGGCATCGAATCAAGACCGATTGGCGTGGCCAAGCGGATCGGACGTTCCACAAGAGGCCTCGACAAACCTAGCTTAGAGCAGGAGAGAGGAAGAAAAGGAACTCAATATGGCAGAAACAGACCTGGATGTTGCAATTGTTGGAGGCGGACCAGCGGGATCAACCATGGCGTCCTACCTCGCCAAGGGGGGCTTGAAGTGTGGGGTGTTCGAACGCGAGTTGTTCCCCCGCCCTCACGTAGGAGAGTCGCTGGTCCCGGCCACAACCCGTGCCTTGCGGGACATCGGATTCCTGGACCAGATGGACGAATGTGGCTTTGTTCGCAAGTTCGGCGCTGTGTGGACGTCCGATGCCTCCCCTTCCGCCTATCAGCACGGTTTCGAGGGTGCTGACTTTGATGGCTACGCGGATATTCGCTTTGAAGAACGCGAGCAGCCGGGTGTCAACCAAAACCACACCTGGCATGTGGATCGTGGCAAGTTCGACTTGCTCTTGCTCCAGCACGCGCAGAAGCTGGGTGCGGCCGTTTATGAAGGGGTCAAAGTCAGCGGCGTCGATTTCTCCGACGCGGCGGCGCCCCGCGTGAATTTTACGCTGGGAAGCAAGCCGCTAAGCCTTTCCGCGAAAGTCGTAGTTGACGCTTCCGGAAGGCAGACCCTCCTGGGCAACCAACTCAAGCTGAAGAAGAATGATGCGGTTTTTAACCAGTATGCGCTGCACACCTGGTTTGATGGGTACGACCGGATGGCGATGGCGAGAACCAAGTCGCTGGAGTCCTACATCTATATCCACTTCATCCCGATTACGAATAGCTGGATCTGGCAGATCCCCATTACCGAGACCGTGACCAGCATCGGCGTGGTCACGCAGAGGAAGAACTTCGAGAAGTCCAAGGAGTCCCGTGAGAATTTCTTCTGGAATTGCGTTAAATCGCGTCCGGAAGTTTATGAAGCTCTCAAGAAGTCCACCCAGATGCGCCCGTTCAAGGAGGAAGCCGATTATAGCTATGGTATGAGCGAGATTTGCGGCGACGGGTTTGTCATGGTGGGTGACGCGGCTCGTTTCGTTGACCCGATTTTCTCCAGCGGCGTGAGCATCGCCATGACCAGCGCCAAGCTCGCGAGCCAAGCCATCCTGACGGCTGCGGAGAAAGGCGATTTCCGCAAGGATGCATTCGAGACCTTCCGGTCCACGATGCGTTGTGGAATAAACAACTGGTATGAGTTCATCTCGGTGTACTACCGGTTGAATGTCCTCTTTACCTACTTCATCAGCCAGAAGAAGTATCGCCTGGACGTTTTGAAGCTCCTGCAAGGCGACATGTACGACGAGGAAAAACCGGCGGTCCTCAGCGAGATGCGCAAGATCGTTACGCAAGTGGAGGAACGCGAGAACCATCCTTGGCACAAACTTCTGGGCGATTTAACGGCTGGCGCCTATCAACCGACCCTCTAGGCGATTGGTCAAAAAAACCTGGCAGACGGCGTAGCGGCGATTTTATATCGCCAGAACGGCAATAGAATCAATCCGGCGGTGGCGACGTAAAGTCGCCGCTGCTTGGGTAGGGGTGTCATTTGCGAGACACGGGGGCTCCCAGGTGCTGTCATTCCCGCTCGTCGCCTTCGCGGGGACAAGCTTCGCGGGAATGACCATTGTTTTGAAAGGGATCCCATTCCAAATGACACCCCTAAACCCACTCAGGGCTCCGTCAAAGTCCGATGGGGTTGAGAAAGGCCCCTCACCTGCCCTCCTCCGTCGGGCACCCTCTCCCCTGAGAGAGGGCTGTGATTTTGATTTCTATCCCTCTCCCTTGGGGAGAGGGTATCCCGCAGGTCGGGATGGGTGAGGGGTCTCTTCGCGGGTGATGCATGCAGGGCTATGGAGGTTTGTGACACCCGCGACTTTGACGGAACCCTGTACCCACACTCGACGGGCCTTGCCCGATTCCACAGGTCGCGTTATAATATCTAGTAACCTAACATTGCATCCGGGACCTATTGCATCCAACTATCAGATCGTGTGTACAGAATCACTAGCACGGTTTTTGTACCAAGCCGTGCAGGGTTGGGTTGCGGCGCATCAAGGTCGATCGCGGCTCGCACTGAGCCCCGTGCGCTGAGGTGACCGGACGGTGGCTTGAAGACGAGGAGGACATGTATGGGAATGAACTCACGCTCCGTCAGTATATTCGGATTGGGTTATGTTGGCTCAGTAACGGCCGCGTGCCTGGCCCACAAGGGCCACCGGGTGATCGGGGTGGACGTCAATCCGGACAAGGTCGAAATGCTGGAGGCAGGGCGCAGCCCGGTTATCGAGGCCCAACTGGACGAACTGGTGGCCGAGAGTCACCAGGCTGGCCGTCTGCGCGCCACCACCGACACCAGCGCGGCCCTCGCGCAGTCGGATGTCTCCTTCGCCTGCGTGGGCACGCCGAGCCATCGGAACGGTAAGATCGATGTTACGCAGATTGAGCACGTCTGCCGCGAGATCGGACGGGGGCTGGCAGCCAAGAACTCCTACCACACCATTGTCCTGCGCAGCACGGTGCTGCCCGGCACCACCCAGTCCGTGGTGGTTCCGGCTCTGGAAAGTTCCAGCCAGAAGCGCGCCGGGGTGGATTTTGCTGTCTGCTATAATCCCGAGTTTATGCGGGAGGGGACGGCAGTGGCGGACTTCTTCGAGCCCCCCTATACGATCCTGGGCGCCGAGGCGCCGCAGCAACTGGTCCCCCTGCGCGAGGTCTATGGTTGGGTTCCGGGCCAGGTTTTTGAAACCTCTCTGGCTGTGGCCGAGATGGCCAAATATGTCTCGAACGCCTTCCATGCCTTAAAGGTGAGCTTCGCCAACGAGGTCGGGACATTGGCAAAGCAACTGGGGGTCGACACGGAAGCCGTGATCCGAATCTTTACCTCCGATACCAGACTGAATATTTCCCGCGCCTATCTCTCACCAGGATTTGCTTTCGGTGGGTCGTGCCTCCCGAAAGATCTGCGCGCTCTCGAGTTTCGTGCCAATGAGCTGGACCTGCGATTGCCGCTCCTCAAAGCGATCTTGCCCAGCAACGCCGAGCATGTTGAACGTGCTGTGGAAACCATATTACACTCCTCGAAGAAAAAGATCGGACTGCTGGGACTGAGCTTTAAGGCCGGCACGGACGACCTGCGCGAGAGCCCCCAGGTGCTGCTGACCAAGCGGCTGATCGGAGAGGGTTGTCACGTTCGCATCTGGGACCCGTGCGTCTCGCTGGGCCATCTGATCGGCTCGAATCGACAGTTCATCGATCAGGTGATCCCGCACATCGGGTCGCTGCTATGGACGAGCCTGGAAGAGGTCGTGGGAGCAGCCGAGGTTGTGGTTATCGGAACGAAGTCGGTTGATCGGGCCGAACTGGCTGCCCTTTTACGGCCGGAGCAGATCGTCATTGACTTGGTTCATCTTGAAAAGGCAGCCCGCCCCGAGGGCATGACCTCTTACCAAGGCCTCTGCTGGTAAAGGCTCTTCCTTGGTGGAGTTCTTCTGAAGTCCCCAGCGGCGAAGCATGACGCAGGAAGCAAAGGAATCGCTCACGGCGGACCGTGGCTGCAAATCGAAAGGAGAAAGCATGGCAAAGGTTCTGGTTACCGGCGGAGCAGGATTCATCGGCTCTGCCTTGGTACATCGTTTTGTAGAGCTGGGCGACCAGGTTCGGGTGGTTGACGACTTCAGCACCGGATTCAGGCGGAACCTGGAGGACGTTTTGGATCGCGTGGAGCTCCTCGAAGGTGACTTGGCGGAGATGTCCACGGCCGAGGCCGCCGTGCGCGACGTGGAGTTGGTGTTGCACCAGGCGGCGATCCCCTCCGTCCAACGCTCCGTAGAAGACCCCGTCGCCAGCAACCGGGCCAACGTCACGGCGACGTTGAATCTGCTGGTGGCCGCGCGCGCCGCCCACATTCGGCGCTTCGTCTATGCCAGCTCTTCTTCGGCCTATGGGGATAGCGAAGTCCTTCCCAAAGTGGAGACGATGCCGGAGAACCCCATTTCCCCATACGCGCTGACGAAGCTGACGGGAGAGAAGTATTGCGTGGTCTTTCATCGGATTTATGGCTTGCCCACGGTTTGCTTGCGCTACTTCAATGTCTTTGGACCCCGGCAAAATCCCCACTCCCCCTATTCCGCGGTCATCTCTCGCTTCGCTAACCTGGCGCTGGACGGCCAAAGCCCCACGATCGATGGTGACGGCGAACAGTCCCGGGACTTCACTTTCATCGAAAACGTAGTCAACGCCAATCTCCTCGCTTGTCATGCCGACGGAGTCCAGGGCATGTTCTTCAACATTGGCACGGGCGAACGGCATACCTTAAACGACCTGGTCCGTTTACTTGGAAATATCGTGGGGCATGAGCTCAAGCCCGTTCACAGGGAATCCCGCACGGGGGACGTGCGACATTCCCTGGCGGACATCGGAAAGGCCCGCCGGTTGCTGGGCTACGAGCCGAAGGTGAAGTTCGAGGAGGGGCTGCGGCGGACCGTTGCCTGGTTTCAGGGAAACCGCTGACCCGACCCTGTCCTTTTGGGGTCGTCTCAAAACCTCAGTAGTAGCGCCGGTCTATGACCGGCAGCTGCGAATTCTCAACAACTTCGCCGCTCATAGAGCGGCGCTACAGCGGGCGATGCCGAGGTTTTGAGACAGCCTCTTTTTCCGAATGCAGGGATAGTCAAGCTAAAGCTTTCTGGGCGGGTGGTCCCAACTTCAGAGCGATGGGCGACACTCCGCCGCGCCGCCCCCTACCGCGTTCCCGCCGTCATTTGCTGCAATTCGTAGCTGTTGACATCGCGCATGTTCTCCGAGGGGTAGCGCGGATTCTGGCCCTCGAAATGGATGTAATCGTGAGGCGCCCCCTCGATGCGGTCGCCCGTCGTCCTATCCTGGGTTCCTCAGGGGTCTGTCTGGTACACCTTTCCGCCTTCCAGGTCGGAGATCCAATAGCTGTTGCCGCGGCGGTAGTCATCCCATTTTGCCTCGGTATTATCCCGGATGGCTTGGCGGTGTTCATAGGCGGTCTGGTTATCCTCGATGGCAAAAGAATGACAACGCCGGAGTGTTCTTCAACAATCTGCTAAACGCCCAAATCCCTTACCGTGCTCAGGACCACCTGCAAGTCTTCAGGCTGGCATCCTCGGGAGTTAATCCGCATCCTTCTTAAGCTGTCACATCAATCTTGGGCACCGTCCATGACTGAATAGAAGACTTTAATGGTCGACGGCCTGTTGGGCTCCGCGCGTGGCAAGCGAAATGCTGCCCTCTCCCGCGGGAGCCGAGCTATAGCAGTTTGGGCGCGTGTCAGCGCGGGAAAGAGTGAGAACCTGTTAACTTTTGAGGGAGATTGAATTCGTGAATGAAAAGAAACCAATCTTGGCCAAGGGGAAGCCCTCGATGTACCGGCCGAGTTCCGCAGCGCCGAGTGCTACCCGCCGGAGTGGTCGCCTGCAGATTAAGCTACCCATCAGGATTCACGGNNGCAAGCACGGAGCCCGGATTACCACAGGTCATTGCCCGACGGTCGGCGACATTATCGAAATTGAGAATGCGGTATTGAACCTCAAAGCCGAGGCCGGGGTTGTGTGGATAGCCGATGACAGGTTCCCCCGGGAAATGGCCGTGGAGCTGTTGGAGCCAAAAGAAATCTGGGGCATCAAGTTCGCGCCGCTTGACTCGGCGGGGACGGAGCTGTCTGACACGTCAGGGCAGTGGCCGGGAAATAAGGCTGCCGGGCCCTTCCCGGAGAGAGCGGGGCGATCGTCGAATCCCAGCCAACCCACCCCGGCCGACCACGGCAAGTCCTCTTTGCCGCCTGCTGGGGTCAAAGAGCGGACTGAGACAGCGGGAGAGGCTGGCGCTGCGGCCGCGCGGGCGGAAGGGGAGAACATGGAGATTTCGGTGGGGCTGCCTGGGATCGAATTGCAGGCACTGGCCAAGCTGGAGGAATCCCTGACTCGTCTGGAAGGGAACGAGAAGAAGGCGGCGGCCCTCGAGCGGCATCTCAAAACCATGCAGGATTGCTTGCGCACCTCGCGGGCCGAACTCGATGAACTGCTATCGAAATTCCAGGACCTTCAATTGGCCTGGCAAAGCGAAGTGGACCGAGCGCAAGGCAGCATTCGAGACGCACTCGACAAGGTTTCCCAGCATGCGGCTCAGGATTTCAACCAGACCCTGCAGAAGAAGGGAGAAGCTGTCTCCGCCCACGTGGCGGAGGGCATCCGCAAGCGGTTCGAACAGGAAGCCGCCGCCCTGCTCGGTAACCTTACGAAACAGGCGACCGGCCGCTTGTCCCAGTTGAAGCAAGACTGTCTCACCGGAGCACGGCCGGAATTCGCGGGTTTGACGGAACAGGCCAAATCCCATTTGGTGCGGTCAGTTCAGGAGCAGACCCAAGCGGCGGCGCGAGCGGCGGAAGGGTCTCTGACCCGAAGCTTGGAAACCTGGCGCGGTCAAATTGCGAAAGAGGGGGCCGAGGCAGTTCAAAAAGCCCAACAGATTTTCAGACATCGCGGGGGTCTGGCCGCGGAGCAGTCGGAAGCCCGTTTGAGGGCCGCTTGCGCGGAGATTGAGGAGACGCTTCGGACTTCCTCGACGGAACAGGGGAAGAGGCTTCTGGCAGCTTCCAATCGGGCTCAGGGGGAGCTGCAGGAGCAGGCTAGAACCCTGGTGGTAGGCGCGCGGGCCGACCTCGCACATAACCTTGTCCAGTTCAAGAAAAAAGGCGCGGATGCCGTGCTGCGGCATCTCCAGATAAGTACGAAGGATTTACTAGAGGTTTCGACCCAGCAGCTTCACAAGCACGCCGAACACTCTCTCGATCTGGTACGAGAGGAGCTCAAGGCAGTGGGCGCCGACGTGAGGGACGACCTCAACCAACAAGCCGCACGCGGTGCGCAGGAAACGCTGGCCAACCTCACTCGGAAGGCGCAAGAGGTGGCGCGCGAGTACGGGGCCCAGTTGGAAAACCGCCTGCAGGAATTCCGGCGGAGCAGTGAGCAATTGACTGCTTTGACCAGTTCCAGCCTCGATGCCAGTTTCCAGCCTGAGCACCCGGTGGGGACTTCGCAAGATCTCACGAGCCAACCAACCGACTTGAGTCCCCCCCCGCCGGAGCGCGCGCCGGGTGGGGCCGCAGCTCGGAAAATGTGACCCTGCCGGGTCCGCAGCGAGGTCGATACCTTTGGGTCCCTCGGCCGGCATCTTGAAGAAGGCGTCCCGTCCCCTGCCTTCCGAAAGAAGGAGTTCGGCCTGCGCCGGATTCCCGCCGGCGCGGGAGCCTGTCCCCCTGTTCTAGGGCGCGATGATCCAGAGGAATCGAAGCCGCCGACCCGACGGCCAGGTTCCTGCAACACGCTCTACATCCGGGTGGGGGGGGAAGCGAGTTCAGGAAGGTTCGTCCAGGTGAATTCCGTACATAACTCGATTCGTCCCTTGCAGCTCCTGGCGTCTAACGACACGCCCCGAAAATTCGGTTTCGCTGCCCGGTCCGGTGTATCCGACCGTGAGTCGAATCACATCTCCCACCTTCATCTTGGATTCTGAGGTGAAGGAGACGCCGGTCTTCGAAAGGTTTTCCGTTTCGGCTAGTTCTTCCCGTCCATCCTCCCAGCGAACGCGGACAGGCAGTCTGACCCTGAGACGCTTGGCTTTTCGCTTCTCGATGCCACCTTGGGATGAAGGCGGCCGGTAGGGTGGCGGGGTCTTAAGCGGGAGATCCTCGTCGGAGTCAACATAACCGTATCTCCAGCTTGTTGACGCTCCACACCGCACACAGGCGCGTTTAAGGGAGGGGTGGCGCCCCAGCGTACGGTACTGGTCCAGGGTCAATCGCGCCAATTCGCGCGACCTGCATTCCTGACATTCAAGCAAAGCCTCAATGCCCTCCGGTTCTGCCGGGGAAGCAGGGAGGGGTATGGCCGGGAAATGGATTCCCCAAAAGCCCGGCCCAGGATGAAGGCATTCCACGGCCCACTCGGCCTCCTCACTGAGTGATTTACTCACGCGGCGCATGACCTGGAAGGGACAGTTCTTATGGCTCCGCAGGTTGGTGATGATCAAGCGGTTGCCAGGAGACGGCGTATGTTTCAAGACGATCTGGGCCCCGTGGCCATCGACCATGACCGTGACGGTCTCTTCTTCGAAAGGCTGTCCGTCGCTTCCGGTCCCTTTGACCTTGATGGGGACCTTGAGTAATACGCGCGATGTGCGACGATGAGGTTGCTCACCCATCAGGAATGTAGCGGTTTTATCACATTTACAGTTTCATGTCCATACGGCCCAAGACCCCCTGCCCTTGACACATTCCCCACATGGCCGCGTCAAGCTGGATCAGAGGCGCTCCCTCTGAGGGTCACTGGCCCGCGCCTGGGGTTCGCCCCGAGTCCCGGCCGGAGGGGAGCGCGCCCGCCGTGACTATGGACCAACCGCGGGGTGCACGGTCTTGCCGCGGTGAACGCCCCCACCGCTCTCGGAGGGCAGCCGCAGCCCCGGGAGGTGCGGACGAAGTGGGCCCGATGACAGTAAAGGAATACTGCGCTATGATATGCCAACGATACGGCGTGGGACAGTACCGCCATAACTTTGTGGAAGTCCCAGTTTAAAGGACGCATCATGGTTGCTGACACTCCGGCCAATCACCGTCGAAGCACCCGTCTCACTATTGCTATCCCCATTTTCATTTCGGGTACGGACGCCTTGGGGAAGGAATTCCGAGAAAGCGCGCACACGCTCGTGGTGAACAAACACGGAGCTAAGATTGTGACGGTTCATCAACTGGCCATCGGGGCGGAAATCATGATCGAAAATCCGGCCGTGGGGGGCGCCGCGAAGGCGATCGTGCTGGCGCTGGGCGCCCCGAACGGCCCCGCTGACCTCCCGGAGGTGATCGTGCAATTGTATGAGGCGCGGAACATCTGGGGCATTGAATTCCCTCCCACGGACTGGGACTAGGAGTTCACGGTTGCGTAGGCGAAACCGCAACGGGGATCGCTGCGACTGAGTCGCCGTTCGTTAGCGCGGATTTCTAACCATTCTCTGGAACCCGAGGCAACACCGCGTCCGAGTGTCGCCATCAAGGCCGGTAATGGTTTGCGCGTTGTGCAGTTGAGGAGGGGCGGGGTGGCCGGGGAAGGTGAAGGCTGTGCCGGAAGCGCTGGGATTGAAGACTATTTATGGGGCTTGTAAGATTTATCACCGTTGACACCCCGAAGTAGCAAACATAATATAGATGGATCGATGTGCGAGATCATCCACCCCGATATGGCAATATGTTGTCGCCCGACAATTATGCCGGCCTTATGGGTCACAGCCCACCCCTAAAGCCTCTGGTCAATTTGTAAGCGGGTTTTCCTTCAACGGTCGCAGGGCTGCAAGCGAAGCCCCGGCAGATTCCAAAGGAGGTCACCAAAGTGGTTTCACCGAGAAAGCTTGTAGCGGTATTCTTTGCGGCGTCGCTCCTGCTCATTTCGCTGGGGAGCGCGGCGTTTGGACAAGCTGTTTCAGGGAGCATTTTTGGTACGGTCACTGACCCTACCGGAGCTGTAGTCCCCGGCGTTACCGTGGCCATCCGCGATTTGGACCGCGGTGTCGATTACCATGTGCAGACAATTTCGGATGGCAACTACATTCAGACGCACCTCCTGGCAGGGCACTACCGCGTCACGATTGAGCCGCCGGGCTTCCAGACGTTTGTGGCCGAAGCGGACGTCCAAGTAGATGCCTCCACGCGTGTCGACGCCCATCTGGTGATCGGCAAAGCCAGCAGCACCATGAATGTCACCAGTGAAACTCCCCTGCTTAAGACGGACCGCGCCGAGTTGAGTGACACACTCTCCGCCAATCAGTTGGCAAGCCTTCCGGTTTTGGGCCGTAACATGACGTCACTCATGCTGGTCATGCCGGGGGCATTCGCAGATAGTTTTCAGGTTGCCTCGAGTGAGAATCCGCAGGCCGGTCTGCAGGTGGACTTTAACGGCCAGAGTTTTACCGCCAATGGATTCCTGCTGGATGGCACGACCAACCAGAACCCCTTGCTGGCGATCGCCATCATTAACCCCAACATGGACTCGCTTCAGGAACTCAAGGTGACTACCAGCAACTACGACGCTGAGTTCGGCTCCGTTTCCGGAGCTCTCATGCAAGCGACGACGAAGTCCGGGACCAATCAGTTGCACGGCACCGGTTTCGAGTACCTTCGCAACAATATCTTCAACTCCGCCAACCCCTTTACCCAGGCGAACCCGCCCATCCGGTGGAATCAGTTCGGCGGATCGCTGGGAGGGCCGATCATTAAGAACAAGCTTTTCATCTTTGGCGATTACCAGGGATCGCGCCAGCGGAACGGCGCCAACACGATCACCACGGTGCCCACCACGGCCGAGCGCAGCGGCAATCTGCAAGCTCTGCTGGGAAGCTACATTTGCGCCGATGGGTCGGTTTCCACCACCGCCTGCGGAAGCCCATTAATGGTGCCCACCACGGAGGGCGGCTCGGTGGCGGCGCAGGGGGGCATGGTGTTTGACCCTACTACTGGAGATCAGAATGGAAACGGTCGGAAGGCCATTACCACCAACGGCCAGGTGAATGTGATCCCCGTTCCGCAACCTTTAACCAATATCATGGCCTATCTCCCGTCGCCCAATCTTGGCGCCCCGGGGGCGATCTATAACAATTACCTCGCTTCGGGCTCCGAGATTTTCGATACCGATCAGCCTGACGTTCGCTTGGACTACAACATCTCCGAGAAAGCCAGCTTCTTCGCCCGCTACTCCCTGGCTGACTTCACCATTGAAGCACCTGCGGCTTTTGGAACCGTGGCGGGCGGCCCCGCCCTGGGGGGGCTCAATTTCGCCGGCCAATCACTGGACCGAAACCAGAGCCTGGCACTGGGACTCACTTACACGTTCAGCCCCACGTTGGTGGGGGAGGTTCGTTTCGGGACCTTCCGTTACCGGATCCGCGTGGAACCCTTCGGCGTGGGTACCACTCCGGCCACGCAGGCGGGATTGCCCGGTCTGAACCTGGGAACCACCGAAACCAGCGGCATGCCGGCCTTCTACATCAACGGCAACGGTGGGTTTGATTTCGGATACGCGCTGGGAGTGAACGCCTGCAATTGCCCGCTGAAGGAGACCGAGAACCAATTCGACTGGATCACGAACTGGACCAAGGAACACGGCAACCACACCATCAAGTGGGGCGCGGAGATTCCTCGCGATGAGCAGCAGCGCGTTCCCAGCGACGAACACCGCTCCGGTGAAATCGCCTTCTCGGATGCAATTACCGGCAACGCCACGGTCGACGCGCTCGCCAACGGCAATGCTACCACTGGGGCCGGCCTGGCTTCCTTCCTGCTCGGCCAACCCGCGTCTTTTGGGCGCTATTTCACCGGAATCGGCTTATATCCCGGCCTGCGCGAGACGCGCATCTTCCTCTACGCGCAAGACACCTGGCGCGTCACGCGCAAGCTGACCCTGGATTACGGGGTGCGTTGGGAGAATTACCTGCCGCAAGGCGCCGCCAAGCCCGGAGGCGCCGGCAGCTTCGATCCGACCACCGGGAATGTGCTGGTCGCCGGTTTGGGGTCCAATTCCCTTAGTCTGGGTGTGAAACCCTACAACAAGGGATTCACGCCGCGCCTGGGCATTGCCTACCAGGTGAAGACCCACACCGTCGTCCGCGCGGGCTACGGCTGGAGCTTTACGCCCGCCGGATACGGCTCGATTTTCGGGCAAGGGCTTGAATACAATCCTCCCATTCTCAATGGGCAGACAATACCTCAAGCGAATCCCTATAGCCCGGATTTCAACCTGCTGGCGGGTCCCCCCCTGCCGGTCAATCCGCCCATCGGATCGAATGGCGAGTATCCCCTTCCGGACGGCATCAGCGTCTACAACTGGTTCTGGCCGCTGAATCACTACCGGATCCCCATGGCCTACTTCTGGAACGCTACCGTCCAGCACCAGTTCTCCAGCGGCCTCACCTTCCAGGTAGCTTACGTCGGCAACGTGGGACGGCATTTGTACGCCAACCCCAACATCAACCAGGCGGTGCCAGGTCCTGGTGACTTCGACCCGCGTCGACCATTCTATAAGTTCGGCCTGGAACAGGGGATCTACTATACGTGTAATTGCAGCACCAGCAACTATAATGGTCTGCAGGTCAAGCTGGAGAAACACGCGTCCCACGGCCTCGATTTCACGCTCAACTATACTTACTCGAAGGCCATGGGCATCAGCAGCTTCGGCGGTGGCGGTTTTGACGACAACTACGACTGGAAGAACTCCTATGGTCCTTTGGGATTCAATTCCACTCACGCCCTCACGCTCACCAATGTCTGGCAGATTCCCTACGGCCACGGCAAGCGATGGGGATCCTCCAACAGCAAGGCCCTGGATATGATCCTGGGGGGTTGGAGTCTGGACGGCATAACGACGCTCGACTCTGGACATCCCTTCTCGCCCACGGTTTCGAACACGGCCTCGGTCAACGCCGACTTCAACGGCGTTCGGGCCGATAAGATTGGCGATCCACACGTCGCGAATCAAAGCACCGCGGAGTGGTTCAACCCGTCCGCCTACAGCGATCCGCAGCAACCCTACCGTGACGGTACGGCTTCCCAGAACTCCCTGTGGGGACCCGCGATGTATGTCGTTAACCTCGCACTGGCCAAGACGTTCGTCATTCGCGAAGGCAAGACGCTGGAGTTCCGCTGGGAGAACTTCAACGCGTTCAACATTGATAACTACGGGCAACCCGCCAACACCATCGACGTATCGGGCGCCGGTCAGATCACCTATAGCGCGACGCCGATGCGCCAGATGCAGTTCGGACTGCACTTCCGCTTCTAGCCATACGCGCGGGGGCGGGTCACTCGCCCGCCCCTGCCAACCTTCAGCTTTCAGTCCCATCGGTTAGACACCGCTCAGGACGCATTGACCTGCCGTTTGCAAAACTCCTTGATTGTGCGCGCCGCCTCCCACCTTAAGGTAAACCTGAGGCAAGTTGAGGAATCCGAGCCAAAGCCGGATGGATACTGTATCCTGGTGCACCGGAAGCGCCTCGTGGAACGAAGCCTCGATCTGATGGAGGCGCGGGATGGATCAAGCCCATGGCTTGGGAGGGACTCTCATGATGAACAGAATTGGCAGGGCGCTGGCTTTCGCGATTTCATTCGCGCTGGCGATCCCCTCGACCCGAGCCTCAGCGGCTGGTCCCCGGGCTGGCAATCTGGTGGAGAACCCCGGGATTGAGGTTATCGACCAGGCAACCAAGCTGCCCTCGGGCTGGCGCCATGAATCTCCTCGGGATGAGATTTCTCCCCGTTTTGAGATGGATGCCACCGAGCCGCACTCGGGGAAACATGCCCTCAAGATCACCTCGAAGGGAAGTCCGGGCACTTTCGGCTATTGGGTCGCTACAGTGCAAGGAATTCACGGCCCTGATTCCTCACCCGAGAACGAGCCGTCCGCAGCCGTCACCGCCAGCGGCGAGGAGTTTCTCAGCCACGAGAATTACCGGTTTCGCTGCTTCTTCAAGCCGCGGGATGTGGCCTCCCTCTCCAAAAGCGTCGTGATGAAAATTCGCTGGCGGGATGAAAAGGGTCAAGAACTTTTTGGTGAATACATCTCACAGTATAACCCGGAAGGTGATTGGTACCGGGCTGAGCAACTCTTGACTGCTCCCCGAGGCACCCGTAGCGCCGACATCGAATTCATTCTGCAGTGGGCAGAACGGGGATCCGTGCTGTGGGATGATGTGAGTTTTGAGAAAACCGACGCTCCTCTGCCCCGAAGGATGATCAAAGTCGCGACGGTGAGTTACGAGCCTCCGGCCCCCTCCACCCCCGAGAAGAACCTCCGATTCTTTGCCGAAAAAGTGACGGCTGCCGCGAAGGCGGGTGCGGATTTTGTTTGTCTGGGGGAGGGAATTACGGTGGTCTCTACCGGGAAGAGTTATGCGGACGTTGCGGAGCCGCTTCCGGGACCTACCAGCCGGGCCTTGGGGGATCTCGCCCGGGCTTACAGCGTTTACATCGTGGCTGGAATCTTTGAGCGAGAGGGAAGTTTGGTGTACAACACCGCCCTCCTGATTGGCCGGAATGGAGAAGTCGTCGGCAAGTACCGTAAGACGCACCTGCCGGAAACCGAAGTGAGCGGAGGCCTCACGCCAGGGGACAGCTATCCTGTCTTCCGGGTCGATTTCGGGGTCATTGGTCTCGAGACCTGTTATGACAACTTTTTCCCCGAGGTCGCGAGAGCGCTGGCTGTCGAGGGAGCGGAGATCATTTTTCTGCCGATTTGGGGTGATGGCCGCAGCGAGGGCTACGAGTGGGATGTGGTCGCGCGCAGCCGGGCTATTGATAACGCTATTTATCTTGTGGCCTCCAATTATAGCCAGAAGCGCAGTTTCGTTATTGACCCCAACGGCCGCATTCTTGCGGACACCGGCGGAAGGAGCGGGACGGCAATCGCTGAGGTTGACTTGAACGCGAGGACTTTCGAGCGTTGGCTGGGATTCAGGGGGTTTGGAGAATGGAAGGGCCTTTATCCCGTGGAAAGGCGGAAGGACACCTACGGGGTGTTGGCAGTCGATGGGAACGGGAGAAAGCCCTGACAGCAGGATGTGGGGCGGAGGCAGGGTTTCGTCAAAGTCGCGGGTATCGCAAACCGCCAGAGCCATGTATGCATCACCAGCAAAGAGACCCCTCACCCGTCCCGACATGCGGGACACCCTCTCCCCAAGGGAGAGGGATAGAAATCAAAATAACACCCCTCTCTCAGGGGAGAGGGTGCCCGACGGGGGAGGGCAGGTGAGGGGTCTTTTTCACCCCCAGCGGACTTTGACTGAACCCTGGGGGCAGAGGTAAGCGGATCGGCTGCAGGGAGCAGGGAATCCTGGCTCAGGGCGAACGACTTGATGCCGGACTTGCTGAGCTCGTACCCGAGAGTGCGCGGGGTTTTTCGGATTGGGCCATTGTTTGTAGGCCCGAACCGTTGTATAGTGCCGGTTGGGCCGGGAAATCAACATGGGGCTTTCAGCTTGAGCACCAACTACATATATTCGAGTCCATTAAGCCTCCCATGCGAGTGTTACCATGGCGGTGCGGCAGGTGCGAGCCGGCCGTAGTGCTTTTCCTTCCTGATGGCAGGGACGCTCTGGAAACGAAAGACAGCCCGCCTCCTCACCCGAGTGAGGACCGCCGAGGGCTGAAGACTAGCGTGAAAGGTTAACCTATGAGCCCAACGGCATGCTCGCCGCAGGAGATGGTCCAACCCTTCCCTCCACTCGGCAAGAAGATTAAAGCCCTCATGGTGTGGCCCAAGATTCCCAATTCCTTCTGGACGTTCACCGGCATGGTTGAACTGCTNNTCCGCCTGATTGATGAGGCCGTGGAGGACCTGACGGACGACGCCATTCTCTGGGCGGATCTTGTCATGGTCGGAGGAATGGAAGTTCAGAAGGCGGGAATGCGCGAGGTCCTGGCCCGCGCCCGCCGCTTGGGCCGGCGCACCATCGTGGGCGGACCGTACACCAGCGGCGAACCGGACGGCATGCTGACCCTCGCCGATCATGTTGTGGTGGGGGAACCGGATGAAGTGTTCCCTGAGATTGCCAGAGATCTTGAGGACGGCACGGCGCGAAGGCTTTATGAGATTACTGAGAAGCCGGAGGTCACCAAGGTCCCGATCCCGAGGTTCGATCTGCTCAAGCTCGATTGTTATGCTTCCATGTCAATTCAGTTCTCACGGGGATGTCCGTTTCAATGTGAATTCTGCGACATCATTATCCTGTATGGGCGAAAGCCTCGCACCAAACACCCGAAGCAACTGGTGGCAGAACTCGACAAACTCCTCAGCCTGGGATGGAAGAAGCAGGTATTTATTGTTGATGACAACTTCATCGGTAATCACAATCGGGCTCTTGATCTTTGCGTGGAGCTCGAAAAATGGCAGCAGGCGCGGGGTCGTCCGGTGATGTTCTACACCGAGGCATCCATGGATTTGGCCCGGCAACCGGCGCTCATTGATGCCATGGTGAAGGCAAATTTCTTCTATGTCTTCCTCGGTATTGAGAGCCCCTCGCCGGAATCCCTCCGGCAAGCGAAAAAACTCCAGAACCTAGCGATGGATCCCGTGCTATGCGTGGAGTTGCTGAATAAGCGCGGTCTCTGGGTAACCGCAGGGTTCATTGTGGGCTTTGACACGGATACCGAAGAGATCTTTGAGGCGCAGGTTCGATTCATCGAACGCACCGCCATCCCTTGGGCGCTGTTGAATTCCCTGCACGCGATGCCGCGCACGGCACTTTACGAGCGCCTGCAGAAAGAAGGACGCCTCCTGGGGTCCAGGGATAGTAGCGGCGACACGACTCCTCCGAACTTTCGCACGTCCATGGACTCTGCTGCGCTGCTCCGAGGTTTGGCGAAAACCATCGCCACGATTTACGAACCGTCGAAATTCTACGAGCGCGCCTGGCGGTCTTTGCAGAATTGGGAGACCAAGGAATGCCAACGGCCGGCCCATCACCCGACGGTCGCCGGGATTATGGTAATCATGGCCCGGTCGATATGGCAGCAAGGCCTCAGGTCTTCTTACCGGAAGGCCTATTGGAAATTCTTGCTGAGGACCCTGGGCCGGTACGGAATGAATCGGTCGAAGCTCTGGCTGGGCGCCACTATCTTAATTTCCGGCAACCACTTCATTCCCTATGCGGGTGATGTAGTGCGGAAGATCGAAGGTGAAGTCCTTCGGGCCGCCCCCCGCCCGGAACTCGTCCCCATCCTTGCGGGAGATTAGTCTTGTCCCCTCCGGCCGTTCTTCCCCGGGACGGGGTTCGCGTGATGGCCTGTGCTCGCCGCGGCGCATCCGCCGGTTCCACACGAATTGAACAGCGTTAGCGGCTTACCCAGGCCCTACTCATGGCGGAGGGCTGTGATGGGATCCAGACGCGCCGCCTTCATGGCCGGCCAGAGGCCAAAAAACAGACCCACGCTGGTGGCGACGACGAAGCCAGCAACCACGGACCAGAGTGGGACTGTGGAAGGCAAGCTGGGCACAAAGGCGCGGATGAGGAAGCTCAGCAGCCAGCCCACGGCGATTCCGATTATCCCGCCCGACCCCGTAAGCACCACGGCCTCCAGCAGGAACTGCCAGGCGATGTCGCGCCGGCGTGCGCCAATGGCCTTACGCACGCCGATCTCGCGGGTGCGCTCCGTAACCGAGACCAGCATGATGTCCATCACCCCGATACCTCCGACCAGCAGGCCTATTGAGGAGATCACCACCATTACCAATGCTACCGTGCTGATAATCTGGCGAAACTCGTTGATCAGGGACTCCGCTGTCGCCATGCCGAAGTTGTCCGGGTCGTTGGGCTTGACGTGACGACGGCGCCGAAGAACTCCCCGGATCTCGTCTTGGGCTTCGTCCATCTTCCCAGGGGAAGCCAGGGCGCTGAGGAAATGATCTTTCGCGGCAGGGTAAAGCTTCTTGTATGTCCAATAGGGTATAAAGATGTCCCGGTCATCGGGGCTGTCGCCCAAAACACCCTTGAACTTGTGGAGCGTGCCGATGACTTCGAAGGGATGTCCTTCCACGACGAGCGTCTTGCCGACGGGATCCTCGTTCTGGAAGAGTTGTTCCACCACGCTGGCTCCGATCACGGTAACATCGCGGCGGTGAAAGTCGTCGGCCGGGGTGAAGAAACGGCCGTCGGCGAGCGAGGAGTTCGCTAGAGCCAGGTAGTTGGCATCCACTCCCATGAACTGCGCCCCCGCCATCTCGCGGGCCTTGTAGCGCGCCGCGGAAGGTGGCAGGCCAAACTCGCCCATGCCGCTGAACAGGGCCACCGATACCTCCTCGACCGCCGGGCATTGTTCCTTGACGGCCAGGGCATCCTCGTAGCTGAGCGGTTTACGCAGCCGCTCTTCGCGTGTGAGTTGATGCGGCGCACCCATCTGCAGCTTGTAGATCCAGACGACTCTCGTGCCATACTGCTCAGCCGTCTGCACCAACTGTGCATCGAGACCGGAAAGGATAGAAGCTACCGCAATCACCGTGGTGGTGCC
>PMYF01000690.1 GCA_003171295.1 Acidobacteriota bacterium
CTGCTCTCCATCGGCCAGGAAGAGCACAAGGGGAACGACCTGACCCGCGAGGCGCTGGCGCTGCTCAAGCAGCTTCCCGTGAATTTCGTCGGCAACGTGGAAGGCCGCGACCTCTACAACGGCAGCGTGGAAGTGATCGTTTGTGACGGCTTTATCGGCAATGTGGCCCTAAAGATCAGCGAAGGGCTTATTGAAGCGGTCTCCAGCCTCCTCAAGGAAGCTCTTTCCAGCACGCTCTCCTCCAAGGTTGGCTACGTGCTGGCCCGAAAAGCCTTTAAGAATTTCAGGAAGCGGGTGGATTATTCCGAATATGGCGGCGCGCCCTTGTTGGGCGTAAAAGGGGTATGCATTATCTGCCATGGCGGGTCGAACTCGAACGCCATCAAGAATGCCATCCGGGTCGCGGCGGAATTCGCCACCGGAAAGGTAAACGAGAAGATTGAACGCGACTTAGCGGCTGCTTCCCTGGGAAATCCCCACGCATAATCAAGGGTTCCCAATTCAGGGTAGTGGGTCAGTATGCTGTAGCGGCGCTCTATGAGCGCCGGAATTTACTGAACCAAAGGCCGGCGGTCATAGACCGCCGCTACAAAGAACCAAAGTGACCCACTACCCGATTCAGTCTCGCGTACCCTCCGTCCCAGCCAGAGTGCGGAAATCTGAGGAGTTTCTATGTGTGTAGCAGGGGTGTTAGGAACGGGCTCGGCCTTGCCGGATAAGGTGATCACCAATCAAGATCTGGAGAAGCTGGTGGAAACCTCCGACCAGTGGATCACCGACCGCACCGGCATCAAAGAGCGCCGCCAGGCTGCCCCCCATGAAACGACCTCCACCCTTTCCATACTGGCTTCGCGCAAAGCTCTGGAGAAAGCGGGAATCCAGGCCAAGGATCTCGACCTGATCATCTGTTCTACGATTTCGCCTGACATGCCGCTGCCCTCGACCGCCGCGCTCGTTCAGTCCGGGCTCGGCGCGAGCGGCTGCTGCGCCTTCGACCTGGCCGCAGCCTGTTCCGGGTTTCTTTTTGGCATGACCGTGGCGGAGCAATTCATCCGCAATGGAACGGCAAAGTATGTGCTGGTGATCGGCGCCGAGCTGCTCTCGCGCTATCTCGACTACAAGGACCGCACCACCTGTGTCATTTTCGGGGACGGCGTCGCCGCGGCGGTGTTCGGGCCGGTTGCTCCGCCCTCGGGAATCCTGGCGCACGAGCTGCACACCGAAGGCCACTACGCCGATCATCTTTTCATCCCTGCCGGCGGCACCGCCCTGCCCGCTTCCAGCTATACCGTGGAACAGGGCGCGCATTACATCAAGATGCGCGGCAACGAGCTTTTCAAGGTAGCGGTCCGCAGCATGGAAGACGTCTCGCGCCAGGTGCTGGAGAAAGCTGGTCTCCAGGTGGCCGATCTCGACCTTTTCATCCCCCACCAGGCGAATCAACGGATTACGGAGGCGATCCGCGAGCGGCTGGGCATGTGTTCCGAGAAGGTCTATTCCAACATCAGCCACGTCGGCAATACCTCCTCGGCCTCCATCCCCATCTGCCTGGATGAATGCGCGCAAAGCGGCCGTCTGAAAAGGGGCGATCTCGTGCTGATGTCCGCCTTCGGCGCAGGCGTCACGTGGGGTGCAGTGCTGATGCGGTGGTGAGGCTGAGAAGCCAGGAGTCAGAAGCTAGAAGTCAGAAGGAAAGCAAGTCAGCTAGCCGATGGAGGGTGTTTATTCTGCCTCCTGATACTAAGTCGCATTCAACAGGGTACTAACGCGAGCGCGAGCAATTTGCAGCCCTCTCCCGAGGGGAGAGGGTGGACCGCGACCGGCGCTTTCACCAGCCGGCGCGGGCCGGGTGAGGGGTCACTCGCCGCGCCGAGGATGAAGTAACCCCTCACCCGCCTCGCTACGCTCGGCACCCTCTCCCCTCGGGAGAGGGCTGGAATTGTTGATTTCCAGAAGCCTACTGTTCCACGATCAGCAGAATCGGGTTCGGCGTGGTGATGCTGGAGGGATCGAACATCACGAACTTGTGGCTGTTGAGGATGACGCCGACGAACGTGTTGCTGGATGAGTGTGCCATAAAGGTCCCGTTGGACGGGAGGTTCGTGTAGGTGTCTGTAAACGTATAGTCGGCCGCCTGGGTGCTGGTCGAAGTGGAGTCGCTGGTCCCGGCGACGCTCCCTGCGCTCAGTGTTATTTCATTGACGGAGTTCGAGCCAATTTCCTGGTTGACGGCTTCCGCCAGGCCCGAGAAGAAGGTCCCGGCCAGCGCGCTGATGCCCCCGGCTGGTACGGTCTGCGGTGCGAGCGCGCCCGCATCAACCCCGGCTAGAGTGTCGACCAGGAAGCCCGTGTTGAGGTCTGTCAGATATAGATAGAGGGACGTGTACGCACCATTATTGGCGGCGCACGTTACGGTCACGCGTCCACTGCGTTCGACCGTGTACGGGCACGTAAACTGGGGAATGGGCGGGGTGCCGCCGCCCAGCCATGTGCCCTGGTAATCCGCGTAACTCGTCACTGCCAAATTGCTATTGACATTATCGGCAATCACAAGGTTCAAGGACGCGGCAGATTCCGAGCCCCCGCCGCTCTCCCCGGTCAGATAGAAGACTGCGTTGCCGTTGAGCGAACCCTGGGTAAAACCAGAACTGCCCGTTGGTACGTTCTGTTGCAGCATTTCTCCCCCCTGGGCCGGGTAGGGGTCGGAGGTGACGACGAGCAGTTGAGAGTTGGTCACCATATAAAGCGTGAAGTGGAAGGTGCTGGTGCCGGCGTTACTCACCACCGATGCAATCAGCGTGGCACGGCCATTCAAGTCAAAGTTGGAATAGGTGCCCGGGGGAGGAGTGGCGCCTGGCACCGGGTCGGACATGCTGCCGGCGTCGTTGCAGTCCTGTTCAGCGCCACTGACGACAAACACGTTAGCGACCATATAGCCAATACAGGAGGTGCGGCCGCCGGTTTGGGATATATCCCATCCGGCTGTCCGGAATACGTAGCTGCCGCTGAGTCCTTTGATGAAGGAACTCGAGGTTTGTTGCAGGATCTGGCCTGCGGCGATATACGCGCTGGAGTTGGGGCTGTCCCACTCGATGATTCGCCCTTTGGTCGCGACGTTCGCGGGGATGGAACCCAGCGCAAAGCGGGTCACGAAGGTCCCGAACGAGGTCGTGATTGTGGCGCAGCCGAGCTTGTTGGAGCCCACGGAGTAGGAACCGCTTGCGGTGGGGCTCGCTTGGGCGCCCAGGGCGCCGCTGGTATCGGCTTCGCCGGCTGTGATATGTCCCTGGCCATCCGCCGTAAAGGAACCCACCACGGCTAGGAATCCAGCCTCATTATGCCCACTCAGGCTGAAGGCGTATTGCCCGCTCAGGAGAGACTCGGACCCTGAATCGCTGCAGGCCGCTTGGGCGGGGTTGATGTTGAGGGCCAGGCTCTGGCTCTCCGTGACCAAGGCCGCATCTGTTACCGTTACGTTGACGGTCCATTGCCCCGCAGATGGGGGTGTGCCCGAAAGCGTCCCCGAAGCGGGCGCGGTCATCCAGGAAAGGGGCGACGGTACGCTCCAACTGTAGCTCCAACTGTAGGGTGGCGTTCCACCGGTTGCTACCAACTGCGCGTTGTAAGGTGCACCGGATATCCCGTTGGGCAGGGACCTCGTGGTGATGGCCAACGGGGAGGATGTGATGACGATCTCCAGCGTCTGCGGCGGGGTCGTCTGGGGCGGCTTGCTCACATCGATAGCCTGGATTTGAAAAGTGTAATTACCCGCCACTGTGGGTGTCCCATAGATCTGGGTTGAACTGGTGTTGCTGGTTCCCTGCAACGT
Organism: Acidobacteriota bacterium; assembly: GCA_003171295.1. Lineage (GTDB taxonomy): Bacteria > Acidobacteriota > Terriglobia > UBA7540 > UBA7540 > Bog-366. The sequence continues at coordinate 3,830 of PMYF01000690.1, forward strand.
CAGACCAGGCGGCAGTGAGCCACTGGTTCGAACCACTGACCAGGTGATCGGAAGTGTGCCGCCAGAGCTTTCGATGGGTACCGAATAGGCGCTGCCCACCATGCCAATCGGCAAGACCGCCGACGTCGTGGTGATCGTCAATGCCCCCATGGTCGTAATGCTTAATGCTTGGTGAGCGGAGAGTGGCCCGGACGTCGCCTGAGACTGATCCGTCGCCTGCACTGTGAAGTTTGAAGTCGAGGCCACAGGACTTGTGCTGGTGGGGGTTCCGGAAATTATCCCCGAGCTGGTTAACTGCAAACCGGCCGGCAAGGAACCGCTGGTCAGGGTCCAGGTGAGCGACCCCACGCCGCCACTGGCCTGAAGAGTGGCGCTGTAACTCTGGGCGGGGTAATAATCAGCCGGCGTAGCGTTGGGGAGCGAGAGGGTATTGATGTGCGGCGCGGGATTGAGCACGACGGTTGACGCCGATGATTTCGTGCTGTCGGCCACGGCGGTTGCGGTCACCGTTATGCTCGAACTGTTGGTAACCGACGGCGGAGCATTGTACCTTGCCGCCGTGCTGGTGACGCTGGTGAAGGTTCCGCAGGCATTACCCGTGCACCCCGCTCCGGAGGCGCTCCACTTCACCCCGGCGTTGGTGGTGTCGTGGGTCACGCTCGCTGTGAAGTCCACGGTTTGTCCCTGGTCGATGGTGATCTGACTGGCGGGAGAAATGGAAACCACAATGTTTGATGTAGGCGGTGGGGTGATGCCGCCTCCCCCGCCGCCACAGGCGGACATGAACACTGTCAGCGCCAACACCAACGTGAGCTTCTTCATTCGGGCCGTACCTCCTGCTATAACGAGTCCGCCATTGCTGTGTGCGTAACTGCGGCTCGCAAACTGCTACTTCAATGCCGAACGGCGGCAATCACAATCAGAAGACCTGGAATGATGGATGATCAAATCCCGCTTAACGCTGCCTCCCGTGACGCTGAGAAGGGGTTGTGCAGCGGCACGACCAAGGCGTATTACCGGGTACCCCCTCGCCAGAAGTTCGCAGCAACTCACCATCTTGATGACTACCGGCTGGCAGGGAGCCCGAGTTTGCCAAAGCAGCAACTTCCAGAAGTTGCAGAAGCGATCCAGGCGTATCGCACTCCTTCCCCAGAAATCGTACTCTGAGTGCAGCGAAACTGCAATGGTTCGAAGAATGTATCGGGCTTTCTGGCCACTGTTGTTGCCTTATGATAAGATTACATACTGAGTGTCGCTGAGAAGGAATCATCACACAATTGGACTGGGCACTGCCAAAACGTCTTTTCCGGTTTCCGCCGTCTTTTCATCAGAACCTGGCGGTTCTGGTGATTTCCCTGACTGGCATCATTCTGCTGACTTTGTTCGAGGGCTATCGTCGTGGCCTGACCCTCACCGTCGGCTTGGCGGTAGCGTTGCTGGCGGGGCTCTCCGCCACCACGGGAATGCTCATCTACCAGGAGCGCCGGTCTTGGGCCATCCTCGGTGGTTTGCGCGGAGCCCTCGGCAAGATCGCTCCGACCTATCCTGCCCTCATCCAGATTACCCCGCCAGCGAGCAGCACGCAGGCGCTGGAGCGGGAGATCCGCTCGCTCACGGAGAACTGGCAAGAGTTCTGCACCCACTGCCAGCACGTCCACGAAACGGAAATGCTGCAGGCTGAGCATTTGGCCACCATGGGGGAACTGGCCGCCGGCGTGGCGCATGAGATTCGCAATCCCCTGGCGGGCATTGCCGGCGCCATTGAAATCATCGGCAAGGATTTTCCCAAGGACCATCCCGACCGCGAGATCATGGATGACCTCCGGCAGGAAGTGCGGCGCATTGAGAAAGTCCTGAACGACCTGCTGGCCTACGCGCGCCCCAAGGCCCCGCAGTTCGGTATTGCGGACCTGAAGGAGACGGTGGCGCACACCCTGCAGTTTGCCCGCCAGCAGATCGGCAAGAAGAACGTGGAGTTCTCCATCCAGATTCCCTCCCCGCTCCCACGGTTCCGCATGGACCACGAGCAGTTGCACCAGGTGCTGTTGAATCTGATGCTGAACGGCATCCAGGCGCTTGGCCAGGAAGGGAAGATGACCATTCAAGCCAGAGTCCTGGACGGCGCTGGGAAGCTCAACCGGCCCAACTTCATCGAGATTTCGGTCAGCGATACGGGAGCAGGAATTTCGCGGGAACAACTGGAAAAGATCTTCCGGCCTTTCTACACCACGAAGCGCGGGGGTACGGGGTTGGGACTTTCACTGTGCCGGCGCATCATCAGCCAACACGGCGGGACGCTCACGGTGGAGAGCGAAGTCGGCAAGGGGAGCCGCTTCATCATCCGCCTGCCCATGCTCGAGACAATCGAGGAAGCCAAAGAAATCTATGCCCAATGAAAAAGTCCTGATTGTGGACGATGAAAAATTGATCCGCTGGTC
>PMYF01000534.1 GCA_003171295.1 Acidobacteriota bacterium
ATACAAGGATGCCACGGATGTACAGCATTCCGTCAAATTCGTTTGAGGAGCCGATCGGAATATTGAATCGATTAATTTTCTTTCACAATCTGCGATCTTTATGCTATTAAGTAATTCATTTTACTACACTGCTGCGGTTGCAGAGGAAATTCTTCGATGCATACCCTTCGTGACGTGGCGCGATTGGCCGGAGTATCGGTGGCCACAGCTTCGAAGGTCCTCAATAAGAAAGGTTCGGTTCGCCCCAAGCTTGTGCAGCGTGTGCTACGCGCGTCGGAGGACTTGGATTATCACCCAGACCATGTGGCACGCAGTCTCAAAACTCGCCAGACTAACACTATTGGCATCGTTATTCCCGACGTCACCAACCCGTTTTTCACCGCGGTCATTCGGGGAGTTGAGAGTGAAGCTCGGCTTCAAGGCTACTCCTTAATCTTCTGTGACTCGAATGAAGATCCCTCCCTGGAGCGGACGAATCTCGAAATGCTCTTTTCCCGCCGCGTGGACGGGGTATTGCTCGCTCCCACCGAGCCAAATGCTGCCCAGGATCACCTCAGCCGTCGGCGATTCCCCCTCGTTTTCTTTGACCGGATTTCGCCCAGCTTTTCGGGATTCGCCGTGGTGACGGACAACCTCGGGGCGGCTTATGACGCCACCCGCCATCTGATTGGTTTAGGCCACGAACGCATCGCCATCATTACCGGTCAACTCAACCTGTCGAATGGGCTGGACCGCTTGGAAGGGTTTCGGAAGGCCTTACAGCAGGCAGGCCTTCCTCTCCGCGAGGAGTATTTACAGCGGGGTGATTTCCAGTTGGAGAGCGGGCATAGTTGTGCGCTGAAGCTGTTGCAGCTCACCGTCCCTCCCACAGCCATTTTCTGCTGTAACAACCAGATGACGCTCGGTCTGATGCGGGCCTTGAGCGAATTCGGGGTTGCTTGTCCGGGTCGGGTCAGTGTCCTGGGGTTTGACGATTTTGATTGGGCAGCAAATTTCAGCCCCCGACTGACCACAGTCGCACAGCCCACCCTGGAGATGGGCAAGCAAGCGGTGCAAATGTTATTGCGCAACATCAAATCCTTTAAGGAACCGGTTAACAGCGACGAAAAGAAGGTCCTCGTGCTCAGGGCTGAGCTGCGAGTGCGTGACTCAACAGCCGCACCTTACTCCGGCCAAGCTTAAGTACAACCTGAGCATCCGCAATGGTCGGTGACTCACAGGATCGCCATCTTGGGATGAACGGATCTGCTGCATATGGCGGAATACACGATGCTCCCCGAGGACGGCGCTAAGGGCTTGTCGCGTGAGTGGAACATTTACGTTTCGAGATGAAAGGCGAGTCTTACGTCTCGCTGGGCGGCCCGGAGCGCAAACCGGTTCGGGAAGAGGATCAGCCGCAGAATGGCAATCCACGATTGCGGGGACTGGGGCGGTCCCAGCAACATGAATGAGGTCCTCATCAAACAGTTCCTGAACTCGTCGGAGGCCTATCGACTCAGAGCTTGTCTGATCCAGTCTACGTTCTACACGGGTTGTTTCCTTTTCGTCACGCCCCCACGCTGGTCAAGCGCAAGCATAGTTACAAGACCGGGAGGTCATGGGGTTATTACCGCCTTGTGAAGGGCGGGGCTTCAGCCCTGCCGTACCGATCACGGCGAAGTCGGGCTTTAGCCCCTGGAGTCCGCCTGAATGCAGACCCTTAAGGTAGCTTTAGCGGCTAAAGCCGGATGTGCAACAAAGGCTTGCGGCGGGGTTAACCCCCCCCTCTCGCCCGGCAATATGACGAGGAATCCCGTCACCAAGCGCTTGCGGCAACATCGGGGATTTGTCTTTCAAAGTCCGGGGTTCTTCGCAAAGGAACTGCCTGAGGCCGCAAAGTGCGAAACACATAAGCAGAATCGGCACATGTTAAAACACCAAGGAGGAACTACCAATGAGCACCTTTCGCTGGTTGCTAGGTACACTCGTCATCTGTGGGTTTGTGGCTCAAAATCTTTCAGCACAGACTCCAGAGTATAACGGGCTCGACCTGAATATGGGGAACTTGTCTCGCCTCTCCCACGCGCAGACACGGTCGATAAGTCCCGAGAATATGACAGGTGAGAAAGGCAAGGGCGGCATGGCGACCGTGGGGACGGGCGCTAAAGCGGCCCGCGACTTGGGTCAGGGGTGGAAGATATCCCCATCAGTGAAAATCGAACCCAAGAAGGTATTCACGCTGGCGGAAGTCCAGGGACCCGGGGCAATCCAACACATTTGGATGACTCCCGCGGGGGACTTTAGGTTTTCCATTGTGCGCATTTATTGGGACGGAGAGCCCACACCTTCAGTCGAAGTGCCCATTGGGGACCTTTTTGCCTGTGGCTGGGGAAGGTACGGTCAAGTCTCTTCTCTCGCGGTGTGTGTGAACCCCGGGAGTGGACTCAACTCCTATTGGCAAATGCCTTTTCGAAAGTCCTGCAAGATGACCATCGAGAATATTGATGCCTTGCCGATGACGATTTACTACCAGATCGACTACGTCCTAACGGAAGTCCCGGAAGACGCAGCCTACTTCCACGCGCAATTCCGGCGGTCGAATCCGTTGCCCTACAAAACCGATCACGTCATCCTGGACGGCGTCAAAGGGTGGGGGCAGTACGTGGGCACATACCTTGCGTGGGGAGTCCACAATACGGGCTGGTGGGGTGAAGGCGAGATCAAGTTCTTCCTGGATGGCGACACCCAGTTCCCCACTATCAACGGCACTGGGACGGAGGATTATTTTTGCGGCTCCTACAATTTCGACTCGGGTCCTGCTGTCACTTTGCCGAACAACCTTCTGCCTGAAGGCCCTCCACCGGCTGGATATCATTATACAGAGTTCACTACCCCTTACTCGGGCTTGGCTCAAGTGATTCAACCGGACGGCCACTTTGGTACGCAGCAGCGCTTCGGGCTGTACCGTTGGCACATCATGGACCCGATCCGATTTGAGAAGGATATCAAGGTGACGATCCAGGCCCTGGGTTGGCGGGCCGGCGGGCGTTACCTGCCTTTGCAGGACGATATTTCCTCCGTGGCGTTCTGGTATCAGAAGGAGCCCCATGCACCTTTTCCCAATCTTCCAGACAAGGACAGCTTGGAAATCCATTAGGGAGTTTTGATCCCTGGACTCCATGGCCTTTGCCCGCGCGGCGTAAGACCTGAATCTGGCGATGTTGACTATTTTTGAATAGGAGCCGCACATATGCCCAAGAAGCGAAATGGCACAAAGTACCAGCGTCGCGAGTTCCTGAAGAAACTCGCGGTGAGCGGTGCCCTGGCGACGAGTTCCGAGGGCTTTCCAGCCGAAGTTAAAGCGGCCAAGCCTTCGCGTGCGCAGGAGATGTCCGGACTAAATGCCTCCCGGGCCGCCCACCCAATCAATTATCCAAGAGTGTTCACTGGTTCTCATCTGAAGGCAATCGCCTTCCCCCTGGGTGGGATTGGTACCGGCACGATTTCGCTGGGTGGCCGCGGGCAACTGCGTGACTGGGAGATTTGCAATCGACCCGACAAGGGCAACTCTCCCAATTACGCCTTTGCTGCCGTTTGGGCACAGGCGGAAGGCAAGCGGCCGCTGGCTCGGGTATTGGAATCGCGAATCGAACCGCCTTACGTAGGGAATTCCGGTCTCGGGGCAGACAACGTTCCTGGCCTGCGTCGCCTGGACAGTGCCACGTTCACTGGCGCTTATCCATACGCACGGATTGAATTCCAGGACAGCAGGCTCCCTGTAGATATTAAACTCGAGGCCTTCAACCCTCTTGTCCCCTTGGACATCGAAGCATCGGGCCTACCCGTTGCCATCCTGCGCTACAAGCTCACGAATTCTCAATCGGTACCGGTCAAAGTGGGTTTGGCGTTAAGCCTGGACAATCCTGTGGGCAAAGAGGGAAGACAGGCCGCCTTTCGGCAACGCGAGGGGGTGGCGGGGCTGTATATGGACAACCCTTTCCTGCCCGCTCGAGATCCGCTCAAGGGGTCGTTCGTGCTGGGTGTGCTGGGTGGGGCCGCGGGACGCATCAGTTACTTGCGAGGATGGAAGGGGACGAAGTGGTGGGATGGCCCGCTGACCTTCTGGGATGATTTTTCCGACGACGGCGCCCTGGACGGTGACTCTCCGGCGCTCAGCACCGTGGGGTCGTTAGCCGCGACTCAAACCATCCCCGCTGGTGGCGAAGCTTGCATCACCTTCTTCCTGAGCTGGCACTTTCCAAATCGCACACCCGAACGCTGCGGTTGGGAGGCGGCAAGCGACGAGGACAAGAAACTGGTCGTCGGAAATGCCTATTGCCAGCGCTTCAAGGACGCCTGGGAGGTGGCTCAGTTCCTCGCGCGTGAACTTCCCGAACTCGAGGTTCGCACCCGCAAGTTTGCGCATGCTGTAGAGTCTTCCACGCTTCCCCCTGCGGCGTTGGATGCGGCAATGAGCAATCTTTCCACTTTGCGCACCAACACCGCTTTCCGTACAGCGGACGGCGAGTTCCATGGCTTCGAGGGATGCAGCGATACAAGCGGCTGCTGCCACGGCTCCTGCACGCACGTCTGGAATTACGAGCAGGCTTTGGCATACGTCTTCCCCTCACTGGCACATTCCGTCCGCGAGTCGGAATTCCTGCGCAACACCGCCGAAAACGGGCTTATGGGATTTCGCTCCTACCTCCCTGACGGCAAGAACATATTTCAGGCCGCCGCGGCAGACGGACAGATGGGTTGCCTGATGAAGCTTTACCGTGATTGGCAGTTTTCCGGTGACACGGAATGGCTGCGGCGACTCTGGCCAGGCGCCAAGCGCGCCCTGGAATTCGCGTGGATTCAATATGGCTGGGATGGCGACCGTGACGGAGTAATGGAGGGCGTTCAGCACAACACTTACGACGTTGAGTTTTACGGTCCCAACCCTCTTTGTGGCGTCTGGTACCTGGGCGCCTTGCGAGCGGGGGAGGAGATGGCGCGTGCCCTGGAGGATGACGATTCCGTACTGGAGTACCGGCGCATGTTTGAAAACGGCTCAAAGTGGATCGATGCCAACCTGTTTAACGGCCAGTTCTATATTCAGAAGGTGGTGGGCCGGCCCGAAGAACATATTCCCCCGGGATTTCGTGGGGGCGATGGCGCGCCCGACCCTGAGTCGCCTGATTACCAGATGGGTGAAGCCTGCTTGTGCGATCAGTTATTGGGACAGTATATGGCGCACATTGTGGGCCTGGGTTATCTGCTGGACGAGGAGCATGTGCGCACGACGATTCAATCCATTTATCGAAACAACTACAGGCCTACGCTGACCGACCATGACTGCGTACAACGGACTTACGCGTTGAACGACGAGGGAGGAGTGCTGATCGCGACCTATCCCCTGGGGAACCGCCCGAAGATTCCCTTCCCCTATTTCGCTGAGATCTGGAGCGGCGTGGAATATCAACTTGCCGCGCACATGGTTTGCGAGGGCATGGCAAAGGAAGGACTGACCGTCGTAGAAACGGTTCGCCGACGTCACGATGGCGAGCGCCGTAATCCTTGGAACGAGCCGGAATGCGGCCACCACTATGCCCGCCCCATGGCAAGTTGGGCGCTAGTGATTGCCTTGAGCGGGTTCCATTATTCCGGCGTGGAAGGAAAGTTGACTCTGATTCCGCGTGCCGGGGACTCGAACTTCCGCTCCTTTTGGACGGCCCCGTCAGGCTGGGGGAGCTTCGCGCAGTCACGCACGGCAAGTGGCATTGAAACTCAAGTTGCAGCGGAGGAAGGCTCGCTGACTTTTAGCAGGCTTGTGCTGGGTGGCAATGGCAAGGGAACGCTGAAAAATGTCTCGGCAAAGCTCGGTGGTGAAAGTGTGGAGACCGAACTCCACCAGCAAGGAAAGCAGCGGCTCATAACTTTCCGAAGTGAACTGCGCATCGTCCCCAATCGTCCACTTGTCGTAAGTCTGAAGACTTGAGCCCCCTTCGCTGGCACAACGACCGGGCACGCAATGTGTCCGGGCTTCATTTGGTTCATATGCTGCCGTTCGAAATATCGCGACTCCTTTTGGAACAGCAGCGAACGATTCAGGGACCGGACCTTCCGTAACACAGGAGAACGACCGGACTTGGAACCGCTGCTCCTCATCAGACAGGATGACGCCGTTGGGAGAGGGCAGTTAGGAGTGGCAAGGAACCTCCCAGTGACTGTGCCCAGTAATGTGCCCAAACTCGCACGATTGTACAATACCAACTCAAGGGCCTCGGTTCTTGCGAGGATGTTAAATCAATGAATCAGATGGTGGATAATGGGGAGCCAATTTGTGGTGTCGTGCCGGATTTGGGCTCATAACCCAAAGGTCGCTGGTTCAAATCCAG
>PMYF01000978.1:0-1730 GCA_003171295.1 Acidobacteriota bacterium
CTGGAGTCCAAGGAGCACGTCTTTCCGCACTTTGCGGTCCCATCCGGCGAGACGCTGGACAGCTACTTCGAAAAGGTCACCCGTGAAGGTTATGCCCACCGGCGCGAACGCCTGGAGCGCCTCAAGGCCGCGGGCCGTCTGAAGTATCCCCTGGAAGCTTATGAGGATCGCCTGGAGCGTGAGCTCGCGCTCATCAAGCAGATGCGCTTCGCGGGCTATTTCCTGATTGTCTGGGACTTCATGCGCTTCGCGCGCGAGCAGTGTATTCCGGTGGGTCCAGGCCGCGGCTCGGCGGCAGGCAGCCTCGTGGCCTACTCGCTGCACATCACGGATATCGACCCGCTCCAGGACGAACTGCTCTTCGAGCGCTTCCTTAACCCGGAGCGCATTTCGTTTCCGGATATTGACATCGATTTCTGCATGCGCCGGCGCGGCGAAGTGATCAGCTACGTCACGGAGAAATACGGGCGTGAGAACGTCAGCCAGATCATCACTTTTGGCACCATGGGGGCCAAGGCCGTCATCCGGGACGCCGCCCGTGCGATGGACATGAATTACGCAGAAGCAGACCGCATCGCCAAGCTGGTGCCCAATGTCCTGAACATTTCGCTCGAGGAAGCGCTGAAGCAGTCGGGGGAACTCGCGGAACTGCGCAAGAGCGACGCGCGCGTGGCTGATCTCTTGCAGGTCGCCTCGCGCCTGGAAGGTTTCGTCCGCCATGCTTCCACCCACGCCGCGGGTGTGGTTATCTCCCCGCAACCGCTGCAGGAGATTGTTCCGCTTTACAAAAGCAACAAGGATGAAATCACGACGCAATACGCGATGGACGATCTGGAGAAGATCGGCGTCCTGAAGATGGATTTTCTCGGGCTTACCACCCTCACGGTCATCGACGACTGCCTGAAGCTGATTGCAGCGGCGGGCCGCGAGAAGCTCGACCTGGAGGCGCTGCCCCTCGATGACGTTCCGACCTATGAACTGCTCGGCAAAGGCCTGACGGCGGGCATCTTCCAGTTTGAAAGTCGCGGCATGACCGATATCCTGCGCCGCGTAAAACCGAATCGCCTTGCCGACCTCACCGCCCTTAACGCCCTCTATCGGCCCGGGCCGATCCAAGGCGGCATGATTGATGATTACATCGCCCGCCGCTCCGGCAAGCGGCGCGTCACCTACGAGCTGCCGCAACTCGAGGGGATCCTGGAAGAAACCTACGGCGTCATCGTTTACCAGGAACAGGTTATCCAAATCTTTAATAAGCTCGCGGGCTTTACCCTGGGTGAAGCTGACGTGGTGCGCCGTGCCATGGGCAAGAAGAAGCTCGAGGAGATGGTCGCGAACAAGGAGAAATTCCTGGCGGGGGCGCGCCGCAACGGCGTCGCCGCTGCCAAGGCCCAGAAGCTCTGGGACCTGGTGGAGCAATTCGCGGGCTACGGCTTTAATAAATCCCACTCCGCCGCCTACGCACTGGTCGCCTATCAGACCGCTTATCTGAAGACGCATTACCCGGTGGAGTTCGTGGCGGCGCTCCTCACCTCGGAAATCGGCAATCAGGACAAACTCACCCGCTACCTGAATGAATGCCGGGATATGGGGATCGGGATTTTGCCGCCGGACGTCAATTCCAGCGATCTGGCGTTCACACCCGCCGGCCCCAACATTCGTTTCGGGCTCACGGCGATCAAGAATGTGGGCGCTACAGCCATCGGATCGGTGCTGGCGGCCCGCCAGAA
>PMYF01000978.1:1882-5192 GCA_003171295.1 Acidobacteriota bacterium
CTGGCGGGCGAGAAGGAAGTGCTGGGCTTCTACGTCACCGGCCATCCTCTGGAGAAGTTCACGGCGCGCCTGGGCACGCTCACGCGGCACGACACGTCTTCCGTGGAGGAGATGGCAAACGAAGCTCCCGTGACCCTGGCGGGGATCTTGCGCGGCCTGCGTGTAAAACCCAGCAAGAAGGGCGATCTCTGGGCCAGCGCGCAACTGGAAGACCTGCGCGGTTCCGCAGAGTTGCTGGTCTTCCCGCAGGCTTACCAGCAACTGCAGGGAGTGCTGAAACCCGACACCGCACTATTGATTAAGGGGCGCGTGCGGCACGAGGAAAACCAAAAGCCCCGCGTGGTGGTGAACGAGGCGCGGCCGCTGGAAGCTGCCGTAAATGGCGCAAAGGCCCAGTTGCGGATTCGCCTGAACCTGGAATTGGCCGGCGCCGACCTGGTGGCGGATCTCGCCCGGCTGTTCGCCACATACCCGGGTGACAGCCCGGTGGTACTCGAACTGCTACGGCCGGGTGACTTCGTGGTACGTTTGCAGCCCCGCGCGCCGCGCGGCGTCAAGCCAGACGACGAACTGCTCGCCCGTTTACGAGGGCTTTGCGGCGCGGACGCGATTCATCTGGAAAAGCCCACGCCGGGGGTGTAGGGCGACGATTTCGAACGCGTAGCTTGCGATTGATCATTGTAGCGGCGATGTCCTCATCGNNGGAGTTCGAAGCACCATGGGAAATTCACCAGACAAACAAGACATCGCGAAGGAACTCGAGAAGCAAATTGCGGAACTCGAGGGCACTTCGAACCCCAACGCCGCACAGGAGGAAATCGAGCGCTTGCGCCAGCAGGTGGTAGCGCTGCGGCAGAAGGTCTCCGGCCCCCCCCAGGATGCCTGNNGCGGGCTTCGCCCAATTCGAAGACCGCCCGGTGGTGGTGATCGGTCAGCAAAAGGGGCGCGATACCAAGCAAAAACTGCACCGCAACTTCGGCATGGTAAATCCGGAAGGCTACCGCAAGGCCATGCGGGTGATGGAACTTGGCTCCAAGTTTGGCGCGCCCGTCATCAGTTTTATCGACACGCCCGGTGCTTACCCGGGTATCGGCGCGGAAGAGCGTGGCCAGGCGGAAGCCATCGCTTATAACCTGAAAGAGATGTGCAAGCTGCTGGTGCCCGTGATTGTGTTCGTACACGGGGAAGGGGGCAGCGGCGGCGCGCTGGCCATCGCCATCGGCGACGAAGTGTTGATGCACGAAAACGCCATTTACTCGGTGATCTCTCCGGAGAGTTGCTCTTCGATTCTGTGGCGCGACTGGGACCACAAACAGGAAGCTGCCCGCCTGCTGAAATTGACGGCGGAAGACCTCTATCGCATGCAGCTTGTGGACCAGGTGGTGCCCGAACCGGCGAGTGGGGCGCACACGAACCACGCGCAGGCGGCGGAACTCCTACGCCCCGTTTTGCGCGCCACCCTGGAAATGCTGACCAAGCTTTCCCCGGCTGACCTCATCAAACGGCGGCGCGAGAAGTTCCGTCGCCTCGCCTCCTTTACCAGTGAAACCTGATTGCTCCTCGCGTGACCTCCACCGCTCCGTTGCTTCCGGTCTAACTGCGTTCCCCTATAGCCCGCAAGTCACGCTAACATTTTGAATAAACAAGATTTACTCTTCAATGTAGGGTCTCCACACTTGGGACAGGAAAATTCCCCGTTCAATGGAAGCAAATTTACTTTGATATACGTCATACGCTACTATGTCGCGCGTCAGGTTAATATTGGATGGGCACTGGGGGGGGGGCAGGGCGAACTGGTTTGCATAGTGCGTCCGCAATAAGTCGCCAGTCGAGTTCACCCCTTGGGGAGCGGACCAAGAAGTATGCAAAGACAGGAACCTAAAGCCTGCCCGGGCCTCCAGGCCGTTGTTCTGACCCTTGAATGCCAGACGAGGTGACACATGAGCACAATTCCGTTTAACGAAATCCCCCCAGCTAGCGGTGGCTTTGTCCGGATATCGTCGAAAGAAGAGCTCATACGCCAGCGCCTAGAAGACGAGCGACGGCGACTGGAAAGGGAGGCGGGCATCGAGCAGCGCGCCGTCCAGCAATTCCACAAGCCCGTGGAGCGTCCCTTCACCAAGGCGCAACGTGGCCACACCACCCTTCTCTTTGGCGGGCTCACCTGGAAGCATGAAAAGCTCATCCACGGAGCGCTCGAAGGTTTGGGATACAAATGCGAAGCGCTTCCTATTCCCAACAAGAGGGCCTTCCAGTTGGGCAAAGAGTACGGCAACAATGGCCAGTGCAACCCCACCTATTTTACCGTCGGCAATCTGGTGCAATTTGTGCAAAGTCTGGAAGAGAAGGGCCTGAAGAAACAGGAGATTATCGACAACTATGTTTTCATGACCGCGGGCGCCTGCGGCCCTTGCCGATTCGGAATGTACGAGGCCGAGTATCGCCTGGCATTGCGGAACGCGGGCTTTGACGGTTTCCGCGTGATGCTCTTCCAGCAGTCGGGGGGGCTGAACCAGGCGGAAGCTGAAGCTGGTCTGGAGATGAACCTCGACTTTTTCCTGAACATCCTGAATTCCATGAATATCGGCGACATCATCAACGACGTCGCCTACCAGATTCGTCCCTACGAGGTGAACGCCGGCGAAACCGACCGCGTGCTTGACGAATGTATGGACTTGCTGCACGACGTCATGCGCCGCAAGCGTCCCTGGACGCTCGAAGGGAAGCTCGGCGCGCTCCTCGGCAAGACAGGTTTTGCCGGCACTGCCGAATACTTGGGCAAATTCCTGAACCAACTTTACGGCGACGAGTACACCCGGGCGCTTGCGGAGGTGCGCGAACGTTTTAACGGCATTCCCATTGACCGCACGCGCGTCAAGCCGATCGTGAAGGTCACAGGTGAGTTCTGGGCCCAAACCACGGAGGGCGACGGCAACTTCAACATGTTCCGTTTCCTGGAGAAGGAGGGCGCGCAGGTCCTGGTTGAACCCATCGGCACCTGGATCATGTACATGATTCACCAGGCCAAGCAACAAATTCGGGATCAGCGCGGACTGGATTTGATTCAGGAGAGCGTTCCCAAGTGGAACCTCAAAAAGGTGTTCAGCAGCCACTTGACGACGCAGCAGAGGTTGGCCAAGCTCTCGGCGGCGGAAGTCATCTTCAAGCGCGAGTACCACCGCCTGATCGACGCGCTGGGCGGCATCGCGCATCACTTGACCGACCAATATGAACTGCAGCGCCTCGGCCATCCCTTCTACAACTCGCGCGCCGGTGGCGGCGAAGGCCACCTGGAAGTCGCCAAGAACAT
>PMYF01000217.1 GCA_003171295.1 Acidobacteriota bacterium
CGGCGATTCCACGATCATCCGCCGATAGAGCGCCGCCAGCGCCCCCGTTTCAACGATCTCCTGGGTGGCCAGATAGGCCGTGCCCATCTGGATGGCGTCCGCCCCGAGCAGGGCGGCCATGAAGGCGGTTTCCCGATTGAAGATGCCCCCGGCCAGGATCACGCGACAGTCCTGGAACAGGGATGGCTTGCGCCGTTTGAGGTCCAACACCATTTGCGCCAGGGTGAGTGTGCTATGTTGCCCCACGTGGCCGCCGGCCTCGTACCCCTCGCAGACCACGTACCGGACGCCCGCTTCCAGGGCGAGCTCGAGCAGGGCTCCATCAGGAGCGATATACGCCACCCCTATGCCGCATTCCAGCAATTCTCTTATGGGGGAGAGGTCCCCTCCGGCGATCCAGACAAAACGGGGCCGGTGTTGCTTTATCCAGGCCAGATGCGTCTCCCGGAACGGGTTCTCCGCCAAAGACACGACATTCACCGCATACGGGCGCCCGCCCATGATCTCCGGCAAGCGCCCCAGCCTCCGGTCGCGGGCCTCCGCGTCCATCAGGCCCAGGGCGATGGTGGGCAATCCGCCGGCATCGGCAACCTTTAAGGCAAACTCCGGAACATCGGTGATACAGGACATGGCGCCCTGGATGAAGGGGTACTTGATTCCCATCTCTCGGGCGACAGGGCTGTCCAAGAAACAATCCCTTTTCATCTCAGCCGAGCGGCATATGTTTTGAATCTCCTCCAGAAAGGCCGTCACGGCCGTCTCGGTTCCGGCCCCAAAACGCTCAGCAAACGACGCGGCAAAGGCCGCCTCCACACCCAGAGGGATGACCTCGCCCTGCGTGAAATGACTCTCCAGGGGCTGGAGGGCCATGGCCTGCACTCGGCTGACGAAGGAACGACGGCTTTCGTCCGTGATCTCCGCTGCGCACAGCGAGTCCTCCAGCGTCTTGATCTCCTTGAACGCCAGCGAGTTCCCCTTGTTGAAAAGGCGACAAGGAACTTGCAGGTCCAAGCCAACCAGGGCGGTGGAATCCATGCGGAGTTTGGCGAGCTGCCGGCGCTGGAGATCATCAATGGCCACCAGGTCAGTCAGCCAGTGGACACTCTCGAAGACGATGCCGGCGGCTCCTGTGGCCAGGAATGCCGCAGCCGCCTCAGGGGTCCAGATTCCGCCCCAGATGAGGATGTCCAAAGGTTTCGCGGGCGGGCGGAGCATTTCCCTGGCCGCCGAACAGAGAACCAAGCTCGTCTCGCCGCTCACGAATCCGGAGGCCTCGCAGCCCTTCAGAACGATGCGCCCGATTCCCCAGCCATCCTTCACCATCGCGGCCAGGAGGTCCATGTCCCCGATGATTGGAAAGCACCGATAGTTTTCCGACAGGACCCCCAGTCGCTGGAGGATGGCGGAAGGATCCCCCGGGGAAAACTCGGGCTGGCATTCCACCCAGAGGTTCTTGACCCCTGTTTCCTTCAAAAGCTGCCCTACAGATGGATTCATCAGGGCGGGGGCGGAAATCTTGATATCGCTGACCTGGCCGGCAGGGTCAGCCCTTTGTAAGAAAGAATGCAGGGCTTCCGCCCCCATCATGGAAAAATCGAAGACGGCTCTGCTCCCCGTGCGCCGAGCCATCTGGGTTACAGGCAGGCTTATCTCCGCAGGCCTCCAGACGAAAGCGATGATGGGAACCTGCTCTTCAGCCGACACGCCCAGACCTCCGCCTTAACTTCATGCGTTCACATGGTTAACGGCAATTCGCTGGTTAGATCAATCCTATCCGACACGCTCAAGCATCGGCGCGATCGTCACCGCTTCACGGCCAGGTACGATTCGGTGGCATCGCTCCCGATTCCGAACTGGGCAAGCTGGCGCAGGTCCACCTCCAGCACGTCGGGCGTGCTGAACTCCAATACGCGGTATTTGGGATCCGTCCAAACGCGCAGCATCCGACCCCGGTACTTGATTTCCGGCGGGGAGGTGAGACGAATGCGGTGGATTAGGTTGATGCCCGCCAGCGCTCCGGCCTCCGCCACCACATCGGTGCAGTTGTCGGACCGGATGCCGAACTGGTCGTACCTCCTCTGCATCAGGAATTCATAGATCAGTTCATGCCGCCGCCGGGTGATCGGCATTCGCCAGACGAAGGAGGGGGTGTAATGGGTCTTGCCGACCTCACGTTTGCCATCGGGCATGGTCTCCCACAAGTAACTTATGGGATTGGGATCCCCATCCCGAAGCCTCTGTAGCATGCCTTCGTGGTAACGTGGTTTCATCCGCCCAAAGTTGCCGGTTAGGCTGTATTCCAGGCGATTCTGGGGACTTTCCAGGACGAGCCAACTATGCCCCCACGGACGCTGCGTGAAGGACGAGAGAAACGCCGCCGTATCGCTGTAGTCCCAATTGGCGGCTGCGGTCAGGATATAGAGACTATATCCCTCGTCCCCCACGGGCGTTTTGACGGCGGGGTCCAGGTCGGCATCGGGGGCAAAGCGGGACACGATCCCGATAGGCTGGGCACTCCAGCCGTCGGCTTGCAGCGGAGCGCACAGCCTGGGCGCCTGGGGGGCGCAACCGGCCGCAACCCCCGTCAGCAGTATCGTGACCCAGAGAAGCGATTGGCACAGTCGTTCGCTTATTTTCCCATTCATTCGGCATTTTCCATGTGCCCCTTGGTCCACGGCCATCGTGGGGCAACACAAGTCCAATAGTGCCGCCTGAACCGTCCGGCTTCCAACAGGGGCCGTTCTAGACAGAACGTTCGGCTGTCACCTTCCCGATTCCCATGATCGACACCATTCCCGCCAGACAGCATCCCGGCGGTCTGCCGCATCCGAACAGGACTCGCGGATGAGCCTCCTGGTGAAAAGTATATCCGCACGGCCAGCAGGACGCCAGCCAGAACGCCATGAGGCCGCACTCGTTGCCGTAGGGGGACCCAAACAGCTTTGAGCAACGCCCTAGCAAACCGTAAGCCCGACCACCCAGCAGGGCTGCCGGCGGGTCATCGGGGCGCCCTCCCCCCGGCCCGCCGGGCCGTGAACGGTTGCCGGCGCCGGACGTTCAGGGCACGTGGAATCACAAAGGCTTTCTGAAGATGCGATATTTCTTGTAGGGTCTTGCGCCTGCTTCCTCGAGCAGGGTGTTGACGGCCTGGTTGTCCTCCAGGGTCCAGCCCAACTCCAGAGAACGGTATTTCTTCTTTTTCCTCACAACCTCAACGACGTGGTGGACGGCCAACAGGGGGAGTCCCAGTTGCCGGTAGGCGTCCTTGATCCCGAAGATCAAACAGCGCAATCCCGTGATCTCCCGCCGGTACAGGATAATCTTCAGCAAGCCCAGCAGGCCGATCCGCCCGTTGAGACGCTTGAGCAACGGGTTGACGTCGGGGAAGATCACGCAGACCGCCGCGGGGTCGCGTTCATAGTAGATGAAGAAAGCCAGGTCCGGGTCCGCGAAGCTCATCACGCTCTTCTGAATGTCCCGCATCTCGTCATCACTCAGGGGGACGAAACCCCAGTTGCCGGACCAGGAGGCATTGTAGATCTCCCTGACCAGGGCGAACTCGGCGTCCTGCTCCTTGGGGCGAAACCCCCGGATGTGGACGCCTTTTTTCCGGGTTATCCGTTCAGCCAGACTATCCATCCACTCGGGAAGCCGGTAATCGCCGTCGATCAGGAAGGCCAACAAGTCCTTCTCTTTGGTGAAACCGCAGGCTTCGACCAATTTCGGGTAGTACGGCGGGTTGTAGGTCATCATCAACGCCGGCGGATAATCGAAGCCCTCTATGAGCAGCCCCACCTCGTAATTGGTGGACGGGTTGAGCGGCCCCCTAACAAAGGCCATCCCCTTCTGGCGAACCCACGTCTCCACGGCGGCGAAGAGGGCCGCCGCAACCACCGGATCGTCAGTGCATTCAAAAAACCCCCAAATGCCCATCTTTTCGTCGTGGAGCTCGTTATACCGATGATCGATGATGCCCGCGATCCTTCCCACCGTCCGCGAACCACGCCGGGCCAGAAAGAGCCTGCGCTCGGCCGACGCCCAGAAAGGGTGCCTGCGGGGGTCCAGCATCCGTCGAACCTCCTTCTTCAGGGGCGGAATCCACCTGGGGTGCTCAGCGTAGATTCTCCAGGGGAGGTCGATGAAGTCCTCGAGTTCCGATCCTCCTTCCACAACAACGATCTCGACGCCGGCCATGAGTGCTCCGTTTGAGGCGGGGTCTTCCATGTGACTATCGTCCTGCGACCATCGTGGAGTGTCTCTCCTCGATTATCTCTGGTTTGCGTACTGCGGCAAGCCCAATTCGGGCACCGAGAACCGCCGGATGCACGACAAGATAGTGGCATGGCTGCCGCGGGCGGTTCTAGTCTTTCCATGGAGAGAGAGAATCCCTCATCAAAACAGCCTTGTCATTGTCGACCCATATACAGCCGCGGAGCGGCGTCTTGCTTAGCCCAGGGCGAAGCCGAAGGCGAGCCCTGGGATAAGGAACTGTACGCGCCAAGCCCCGGCAGGGGCGCCTTGGACCTGCTACACAGGAATCGCCCTGCGCCTGCCGAGGTCCAAGGCGCCCCTGGCGGGGCTTCTTTTCTTCACGCCAATTACCCCGGGCTTGCTCGCCCGCTGGCGGGCTCGCTACGCCCGGGGCTAATACGACAGCGCAACTTCGATCATAAGTCCTTGTTTCATCGTCCAAGGTTTTCTGACAACCACACGAGTTGCCTAGGAATTTCGCGCGTCAAAACCGAAAGTTGCGCTGTCGTACTAAGAAAGACGCCCCGGCCGGGGCTTACAACTAGAAGCAGAGAAACCCCGATGGCAGGGAAACGTTGCTCGCGTGCCACTATTCTGTCCTGCACCCTATGAAGCGGGCCCGCGACATTGACTGTCCATAGTCCGCCCCGCCCTTCTCCCCCGTCGGGCTGGATGCGCCCGGCGGCGTTATAGTACAATCACCCTGATGAACTTAAATGAATCGTCGGTTGAGTTGAGCGAATTTGCCGCCCTGCCCGGCCCGGTAAGGGCCAAGCTGGCCGCGGCTGAGGATATCCTGCGC
>PMYF01000961.1:0-3200 GCA_003171295.1 Acidobacteriota bacterium
ATCACGCCAGAAAAAATGCCGTCAAGTTGCGAGGCGGTTGGGTACTGGTGTCATTTGCGAGACACGGGCGCCCCCAGGTGCAGTCATTCCCGCGAACGCGGGAATGACCAGTGTTTCGATAGGGATCCCATTCCAAATGACACCACTACCCGCTCGTTCGCCGGAAGTCCTGCCAACGGGGTCGTCTGGGCTTGTTCTCCAAGTGTCTGCGGATACCGCGCTCGGAATGGGTCGCCGATTTGCCCCCACAGCATGCTCCTGCCACGCACGGAAGTATTGATGCGCCTCTACCGCAGTGTTAACATGACATGAAATGGGCACGAAATGGCTTCTGTAATACAGAGTGGGAATCTTCTCGGACTCGGCCGCACCGAACTGGAGGATCTCGCGGTCAGTCATGGCCAACCTCGCTATCGGGGGGGGCAACTCTACCGCGGGATCTACGCTCGGCGGGTTCTGGACCTTTCCGCGTTCACGGACCTCAGCCGCGAATTCCGCGCTGTCCTCTGCTCTCGTCATCAGATCACCTATCCGGAAATTGCGCGCGAGTTCGCTTCACGCGACGGTGCGGTTCGCTACCTCTTCCGCCTGGACGACGGCAATTCCCTGGAGACTGTATACATGCCGGAAGCGGACCGCGCCACTCTCTGCTTATCGAGCCAGGTGGGCTGCGCCTTGGATTGCCGGTTTTGTTTCACCGCGCTCGTGGGCGCCCGGCGGAACCTTACCGCGGGCGAAATCCTGGGCCAGGTGCTGGCCGTAACGGCGGCGCAAAATCTTCCGCGCGGCGGCCGGCTTAACCTGGTCTTCATGGGAATGGGTGAGCCCTTGCTGAACCTGCCGAAAGTTCTCGCCGCCGTGAAGATCCTCGCTGATGCCAAGGGTATGGGTGTGCCGCTACGGCGCATCACAATTTCGACTGTCGGCATCATCCCCCGCATCCAGGATTTGGCAAGCGAGCCGACGCGTCCCAAGCTGGCGATCTCGCTCAACGCCTCCGAAGAGGAGCAGCGCAGCGCGCTGATGCCCATCAACCGGAAGTACCCGCTGGCCGAACTGCTGCAGGCGTGCCGTGCCTATCCTTTGCGTCCCTGGGAGCACCTGACTTTCGAATATGTCCTGCTGGAAGGGTGTAATGACTCTGACGCCGACGCGCGCCGCGTGGCGGACCTGCTGCGAGGGCTGCGCGCCAAGGTCAACCTGATTCCTTACAATTCCGGCCCCGAGCTTCCCTACCGCCCTCCGCCCCTCGAGCGCGTCCTGGCGTTCCAGCAAATCCTCAGGGACCGTCGCATCCCGACCTTCATCCGCATTTCCCGGGGCCAGGACATTCACGCCGCTTGCGGCCAGCTCAGCCTGGCCGGCTTGCGCCAGGACGGTCTTCCCGGCTCCCCGGCGTAGATGGGCGGATTCTCGTACACGCACGCTTGCATGGCAGTTTCGGGACAGACTTCTTGGGAAAAGGTAAAGGGGAGAGGGACCTCAGGCACGCGGCCACAAATCCGCGCTACCTGATTCTGCAAAGCGAGATGGGATTAGAAGGTCCGCCCGGTTCTTGACCAGCGGGTTCGCGAGAAGAAGTTCCGGACAATCGAGACGTCGAACTTCACGCGCGACACCAGGTTCTCCGAGGTCCAGTCCCGAGTCGGCGCATCGTAGGACCAGTACACGAACAACGGCTCGCCCACTACATTTTCGAGCGGGACGAATCCCCAAAAGCGGCTATCCAGTGAGTTGTCACGGTTGTCGCCCATGACGAACAGGTAGCCGGGGGGAACGTGCAGGCCATCGTTGCGGAGGAAAGTGGGCATTTCGCGAGTCCAAGTGGGATCAAGCCCCCAGGCCGCGGGCAACGTATCGAGCAGGGTGGGTGTGGGAGGAAAGTCGTCGCGCAACGGGAGCATGCTTGAGAACTGGTACTGCACATACGGTTCCGCGAGGGGCTGCCCGTTAATGTACACCCGCTTGTTTTGGATCTTCACCACGTCGCCGCCCACGCCGATCACCCGCTTGACGAACATCACGGCAGGATTAACCGGATAACGGAACGCCACAATGTCCTGCCGATGTATTTCCCGGAGTTGCGGCACGCGCAGCGAGGTATAGGGCAGGCGGGGACCATAGAGCAGTTTATTCAGGAAGACATGGTCGCCAATCAGGATGGTCCGCTCCATCGACCCGGTGGGGATAACGGTGGCCTCCGCCACAAAGGTGCGAATACAGAAGACGCCGACGAGGACGAGGAGCAGGGAGCGGAGCGTGTCCCACACCGTCTCCTTCCGCTCCGGCTTGTAGTCAACGTTTTCGGGGGCCGGCTCGGAGGCCGGCGTTTCTGGTAGTTTCGGTTCGATTGTTTCCATCAGGCTCAGCCTCGATTACGCAGGGCGATCAGTGGTTCCTGAATAGCCGTGGGGTAATTGCTCGTATAGCAAGCGAGGCAGAAGCGCCCTTCGTTATCGCCGACCGCGCGCCGCAGGTTCTCGACCGAGAGATAACCCAAGGAATCTGCACCCAGGTACTCCCGGATTTCTTCGACCGAGTGGGTGGCAGCGATCAATTCCTTCTTGGTCGGCGTGTCAATCCCGTAAAAGCATGGTGAAACCGTGGGCGGACAACTGATCCGCATGTGGACCTCGCGAGCCCCCGCCTCTCGTACGATGCGCACAATCTTGCGACTGGTTGTCCCACGCACGATGGAATCGTCAACCAACACCACGCGCTTGCCTTCCAGTAGACTGCGCACCGGGTTGAGTTTCAGCTTCACGCCGAAGTCGCGGATGGCCTGGTCGGGCTCAATAAAGGTGCGGCCCACGTAATGGTTGCGGATCAACGCAATTCTGAACGGAATGCCGGATTCCTCGGCAAATCCCGTGGCGACCGGAACGCCGGAGTCAGGGACGGGAACAATCACGTCGGCGTCCACCGGATGTTCTCGCGCCAGGAAGCGGCCCAGCATCTCGCGGCTCTCCTGCACCGANNTCAGGGCGGGAGAAGTAAACGTGTTCGAAGATACACTGTGCCGCCGGCGCGGGAGGCGCAAAACGCAGTGACGTCACACCCCGGCCGTCGAGAATCACCATCTCCCCCGGCTCGATGTCGCGAATAAACCGCGCATTGATCAGGTCGAATGCACAGGTTTCCGAGGCCAGAACGTAGGCGCCATCCAGTTGTCCCAAACTGAGCGGGCGGAAACCGCGCGG
>PMYF01000961.1:3268-3428 GCA_003171295.1 Acidobacteriota bacterium
GCAGGATGACTTCCGTGTCGCTGTTGGTCTGGAAAATGTCGCCCCGGCTCTCTAAATCCTTTCGGATCGCGCTAGCATTGACCAGATTCCCATTATGCGCGAGCGCCACCTGCCCCCGGTGACAGCTCACTTTCAGCGGCTGGGCGTTTTTCAGGTCGGT
>PMYF01000772.1 GCA_003171295.1 Acidobacteriota bacterium
TTATTAGGATAATTGTGTTTGATGCGCTCAAATACTGCGGGCAACAAACTGGTGGGTCCGTGCCAGGCACCGAAGTATTCGTTCCACATGATAAAATCAGCGGCGCTGGCGGAGTTTTCACCAGGGTTTTCCACAAACGCGATGCGGTCGTCGGCGTAAGTGACATAGCGATCAGGGTCGAGCGATTTCAAAAAGTCGTACATCGTCTTGAAGTAGGAACGTCCGCCGGGCGTATCGGTGGCGCTCTCATTGCACACGCTCCAGGCAAAGATACTGGGATGATTGAAATCCTGTTCGACCATCTCACGCATCATCTGCTGGGCCAGGGCAACGACTTTGGGATCAGACATCTGCTCGCCACTAAACTGCCACATGGGAATTTCCGGGATCAGCAGAATGCCGTTGCGGTCGGCATAGTCGAGGATGTACGGGTGTTGGGGGTAGTGGACGGGACGGGTGAGGGTCATCTGCAGATTCTTCATATCGTCCCAGTCGTATTTCATGGTGCCGCGGGTCTCGGCCAGCCCCTCCCCGGGCGACTCCTCATGACGCGCCATGCCCGTCAGACGGACCGGTTCGCCGTTCAAGAGCAGATGCCGGTCGCGAATCTCGACGCTGCGCGCGCCGAAATTATCGCTGAGCGAATCGAGCGGATTCCCGCGCGCATCCTCCAGGATAACCTCCGCGCGATAAACGTTGGGGTGGTCGAAATCCCAGAGCTTTACCGAATCGATCCGGAGCGCCAGGGTCTTGCTTTGTGAACCCGGGGGGAGGGTCAATGACTGCTCCGCGGTCACTCGCGCGGGCCCGCCATCCGGAGGCCAAGCCTTCAGGAGGAGCTTCAAAGGCAACGGTTTCGCCGCATGGTTTTCCAGGAAGACCCTGTCGCTCACGTTCGCGCTGGTGCCTTCCACCTGAGGGCGGATTTGCTGTCGTCGGATGAACGCGTCGCCGGTCACGGTCAGCCAGACGTCGCGCACCACGCCGCCATAGTGCCACCAGTCGTACCAAAGGTTCCGGTCCGAGACAAGCTTCATGGCCCACCCGGGAATGCTCTGGGTGGTGGGCTGGTTGTTGATCTCCACAGCGAGAAAATTGAGGGATTTCAAATGTGCGGTGACATCGAAAAAGTACTCGGTGTGCCCGCCCTCATGCCCGCCGATTTCGCTGCCGTTCAGCCACACCCGCGACTTGTAGAACGTCGCGCCGAAATGGATCTCCAGGTGTTTGGCACGCAACTCCTCGGGGACTTCAAACGAGCGGAAATACCAGGCCGTGCCTTCGAAGTCGTCGTATTTGCCAATGTTCCAAGTATGCGGGACGCGCACCGTCTCCGTGCCGTCTGGGAGTTGCCTCATCCAGCCTCGCGCTTCACCCTGTTTCCCGGGATCTGTACGGAACTGCCAGTCACCGTTGAGATCCACATGCAGAGAAGCGAGCGCCCTGGCAGGCCAGAGCATGCATAGGCAAACGCCTAACAGCACCAGGTCTTGCGACAGCTTCTTATCCCGGAACAATCTCATGCTCAACCTCACAACCAAGGGACATTCGAAAAGCCGGGGTGATTCTACCCGACCGCGCACTGTACCGCAAAGGTCCGGCTGCCAGCGACCCTGTGATGGAAGGACGGGCAACGCCGAGCCTTCCTGTGCAATCCGGCCTGGCGGGGGACTCCGCGAGTGCTTGTGGCATCACCGCAAAGCTGGTGTTACTATCTGCCGGAGCTCC
The DNA here is from genome assembly GCA_003171295.1 of Acidobacteriota bacterium. Taxonomy (GTDB): domain Bacteria; phylum Acidobacteriota; class Terriglobia; order UBA7540; family UBA7540; genus Bog-366. Next base: position 1,729 of record PMYF01000772.1, read on the forward strand.
CACGCGGAGGGTTTGATCATGCTATCGGAAGGGTGTCAGCCATGAAGACTCAATCGAGATGGTGCAATGTAATTTCTCAGCCCGGGTCAAAACTCCCTGGCAGCTTGCTCTGGCAAGCATGGGCCGGTTCCCGGATCCAGCGCCCCCCACGGCTGCTGCGGGTCATCTGGCTGGTGGGATGTTCTTTGCTGCTGACGGTTACTGCCGCGACCGCTGAGGTAAAACTGCCCGCGGTGATCAGCGACAACATGGTATTGCAGCAAGGCCGGCAGGTGGCGATCTGGGGAACGGCTGAGGCGGGCGAACAAGTCGCGGTGAGCCTGGGCGAACAAAAGCAGATGGCTACGGCCGATTCCAAGGGTTTGTGGAAAGTGGAACTGGCGCCGCTTAAGGCGGCCGGCCCGTTGGAAATGACGGTGGCGGGAAAGAACACCCTAACGATCCATAACGTGCTGGTGGGTGAAGTGTGGGTATGTTCCGGCCAGTCGAACATGGAGATGGCCGTGAAGAACAGTCAGAAGGCGTGGGGTGGCGCAATGAACGCAGACAAGGAGGCCGCGGCGGGCAACTATCCCCTGATTCACCTCTTCAAGGTGCAGCGCGTGGTCGCAGGAAAACCGCAGACCGACGTGCAGGGCCAATGGGTGGTGGCAACCCCTCAGACGGTGGGAGAGTTCTCCGCGGTCGGCTACTTCTTCGGGCGGGATCTCCATCGCGCGATAAAAACGCCCGTAGGACTGATTGCCGACTCCTGGGGCGGAACGCCGGCGGAGGCCTGGATGAGCGATGCGGTACTGGACGCCGACCCGGACCTGAAGATCCTGGCGGACTCCTGGCGGCAGAAAATCGCCGACTATCCCCAGGTTTTTGAGAAGTACAAGCAGCAATTGGCGGAATGGGAAAAGTCCGCGGAAGAGGCGCAGGCGGACGGAAAAGTGGCGCCGCCCCTTCCCAGCGCACCCGGAGACCCGCGCAGCAATCCTTGGCGAGCTGCGGGGTTGTGGAATGGGATGGCCGCGCCCCTCACTCCCTATGCGATCGCCGGAGCCATCTGGTACCAAGGCGAAGCCAACGCGGAATTTGCTTATCAGTACCGCAAGACTTTCGCAACCATGATCCAGGACTGGCGGCGCGCCTGGAACGAGGGGGATTTTCCGTTCCTCTTCGTCCAACTCGCCAGTTTCAGCCAGGAATATGCCCCCCCAGATTCCTGGGCGGTAGTAAGGGAATCGCAAGCGAAGACCCTGGCGCTCCCCAAGACCGGATTGGCCGTGGCTACTGACATTGGCGATGCGCACGATATTCACCCCAAGAACAAGCAGGAAGTCGGACGCCGGCTGGCGTTGGTGGCAGAAGCCATTGCCTACGGGCAGAAAGTGGAGTACTCGGGGCCAACCTTCAAGTCACTGCGGGTGGAAAAAGGAACGCTGCGCCTGCAATTTGAGCACCTGGGCGGGGGATTGGTCATGCGCGGTGCGACACTTCTAGGGTTCCAGATTGCCGGGGAAGATCAAAAGTTCGTCGCGGCGGAAGCCAAGATCGAGGGGAACGAAGTGGTGATTTCGAGCCCGCACATCCCCAGCCCCCTGGCCGTGCGCTACGCCTGGGCGGACGATCCCAAGTGCAATCTCTATAACCAGGTGGGCCTGCCCGCGCCACCGTTCCGCAGCGACGACTGGCCGGTCCCGACCGAAGGACAGATTCGCCAGAAATGACCTGAGGCTGTTGTGATCGTAGCGCCCCTGCGCGGACGAGGATCGTCATGTTGAAATGGCTGGTGATCGGCATTGGTGACATCACGACGAAGCGGGTGATCCCCGCCGTGCTCGCCGAGGAACGCAGCGAACTGTGGGGAATTGTGACCCGTGATCCCGGCAAGGCGGCGCGTTACGGGGTGCCCGCGTTCACCGAACTGGACCGTGCGCTCGCAGCCGATGGCGCAGATGCGGTTTACGTGGCCTCACCCGTATTCCTGCACTCGCCGCAGACGCTTGCTTCGCTCGGCGCCGCGAAGCACGTGCTGTGCGAGAAGCCTATGGCCATGAACTACGCCCAGGCACGCTCCATGGTCGAAGCGGCGGAGGCGGCGGGCAAGACCTTGGGCGTGGCCTACTATCGCCGCACCTACCCCAAGGTGCGGCGGGCGCTCGAACTCCTGCGGCAGGGGGCAGTCGGACAGCCCCTGCTTGCCTACATAACCTGTCATGATGGGTGGCCGGGAGAAGAGGACTATGCCCCCTGGCGGCTCGACCCCGCCCAAGCGGGCGGTGGTCCGCTGTATGACATCGGCTCACATCGCATTGATGTGCTGAACTACCTCTTCGGAGAGCCGCAGCAGGTTTCGGCACACTTGGCCAACGCGGTGCACGCAGGGCTGGTGGAGGATTGCGCGACGCTCGTAATCGAATACCGCAGCAAGGTGCGCGGCATCGTGGACGTGCGCTGGAACTCGCATGTAAAACGGGACGAGTTCCGCATCGTCGGGACCGACGGTGAAATGGACCTCACTCCGCTCAATGGCCCCGAGCTTGTGTACCCCGGCGGGCGAGAGAATCTGCCGCCGCACCCAAATTTACATTTTCCCTGCATTCAGAATTTCGTGGCAGCGGTAACGGAGGGCGCGCCTCTGCTGGCGAGCGGATCGAGTTCGCTCTGGACCGATTGGGTGACCGAGCAGGCGGTGGCCTCGGCTGCGCAGGGCCGCCAGGCGGCACAGGCCTCCCGATGAACAGTTAACCTATGAACACACCAGCACGGGCGTGAAACCCTTTGGCTCGTGCGCTTGCGCCTTGAACCCCGGGGCCACGCGTGATAAATACATACCGTCCATCCGACCCGCCATGTCGAGTGACGGATTCATTATCTTCGAGGTGAAAAACATCGCCATGCAACGCCGCCTTTCGAATTGTACACTCTTCGTCATCTTGTTGGCTGCGGCCTTCCCGGCCGCCGTTTCAAACTCCCAGACGGCCAGTCCCGACTTGCTGACCCCATCCTGGACGGCGAGCTGGATCGCACATCCGGACGGCCCGGCGCGCGAATTCGGCCTCTTCCATTTTCGCAAGACCTTCACGCTCGCGGCAGCCCCTCAGCATTTTGTCATCCATGCCAGCGGAGACAACCGCTACGAACTTTTTGTTAACGGACAACGCGTCCTGACGGGACCCGCGCGTGGCGATTTGAAGCACTGGCGGTATGAAACGCTCGATATCGCCCCGCAGTTGCTGGCAGGAAAGAACGTCCTGGCGGCAGTGGTGTGGAGCTACGCAGAACTCGCCCCCATGGCGCAGATGATGAACGAAACCGGATTGATGGTGCAGGGTAACGGCGCCGCGCAAGCCGCGGTCAATACGGACGCTTCCTGGAAGGCCTTCAAGAGCCAGGCCCTCCAGCCCCTTCCCTACAACACCGAGACCATGGGCGCGTACTTCGTGGTCGGCCCCGGCGAACGCTGGGACGCCTCGCGCCATCCCTGGGGGTGGGAGAAGCTCGATTACGATGACTCCGCCTGGGTCCCTGCCGTCGTAGTTTCGCCAGCCCTGCCACGCGGCTCGAAGGATGCCGCTTCGCGCTGGTTCCTGATGCCCCGCAACATTCCGCTTATGGAAGAAAAGGCCGAGCGGCTCGCGCGCTTGGTACGCTCGCAAGGAGTTGAAGCGAGCAGCGACTTTCCGCTGGGCCACTCACCCCTCACGATTCCGGCGAATACCCACGCAACCTTGCTGTTCGACCAGGCGCATCTGACCACGGCTTACCCGGAACTGCTCACCAGCGGCGGGCGCGGCGCGGAAATTACCCTGACCTATGCGGAGGCCCTCTTCAAGAATCATCAAAAGGGTAATCGCAATGAAACCGAGGGCCGTGAAATCGTCGGGTACCACGACCAATTCCTTCCCGATGGCGGCGCGCATCGCTTGTTCCGCTCGCTTTGGTGGCGCACCTATCGTTATCTGCAAGTGGATGTCGCGACGCAATCCGAACCTGTCGTGCTTGAGGATCTGCGCGGAGCTTTCACGGCGTATCCGTTCGAGAGGCACGCCCAATTCGAGAGCAGCGATCCCGAACTGGGAAAGATGTGGGAAGTCGGCTGGCGCACCGCGCGGCTTTGCGCGCACGAGACCTATATGGACTGCCCGTATTATGAACAATTGCAATACGGTGGCGATACCCGTATCCAGGCGCTCATTTCCCTCTACATGACGGGCGATGATCGCCTGGTGAAGAACGCCATCGAAACACTGGATGAATCGCGTACCCCCGAAGGCCTGACGCAAAGCCGTTATCCTTCCTGGCTGCCGCAATACATCCCGCCCTTTTCCCTCTTCTGGATCGGCATGATGCATGACCTCTGGTGGTATCGCGGCGACGTGGACTTCCTGCGCGGCTATCTGCCCGGGGTGCGGAACGTTTTGATCTGGTATGAAAACGGCCTTTCGCCTTCCGGCCTGCTCGGGCGGCAGGACTGGTGGAACTTCGTTGATTGGCCGCAGGACTTTGACGATGGCGTTCCGCCCCTGGAGAAAGACGGGCAGTCGTCCATGTTGAGCCTGCAGTTCGCCGCCGGGCTGCGCGCGGCCGCCGATCTGGAAGCCTCATACGGCGACCCGGCGCGAGCCGCGCACGATCGCGCCCTGGCCAGTAAGATCGCGGCTGCGGTCTACAAGGCATGCTGGGATCCCACGCGTCATCTCGTAGCCGACACCCCGGCGCGCAAACGCTTCAGCCAGCACGCCAACATCCTGGCCATCCTGGAGGATTCCATCCCGGCCGCGGACCAGCCGGCCGTGATGAAGACCCTACTGAGCGATGCGTCGATCACCCAAGCCACCTACTATTTCCGCTTCTACCTCTTTCGCGCCTTGAAGAAGGTTGGCATGGGCGATCAATACCTGGAGCAGCTTGCTCCCTGGCATCAGATGCTGGCCCTGGGCTTGACTACCTGGGCCGAGTCCCCTGAGCCGGTGCGCTCCGATTGCCACGCCTGGAGCGCGCATCCGAATTTCGACCTGCTCGCCACGGTCGCCGGAATTGAACCCGCCGCCGCCGGCTTTCGCGAGGTGGAGATTCACCCCCACCTTGGAGCCCTGCAACAACTCAAGGCCTCACTCCCGCACCCTCAGGGAGAAATCCGCGTTGCCTATGAACGCCACGGGAAAGGCTTAACCGCTGACATCGATTTGCCGGAGAATCTTCGCGGCCAGTTCTATTGGAACGGCAAGCCCACCGCGCTGCACGGCGGGCATCAGCATTTGGTGTTTTAGGCAAGGGGAAAGCACAGGCTTAAGGAACAGGTCGGCATTGCAATATCGTAATTTCTTGTTTTTTGGGCAAGCATTTTTCGTCGTGTGTGTAGGGCCACCCCTTGGGGCGGCCTTGGCCAGGGCAAGCCCTGGCCCTACAAGACCACACATCATGATTGGTTGCGGCTTTGCCGCGCTGCGCTACCGGCTCGGCGCTATCACTTCCCTCCCGCAGAGGGCCCTTGGACCAGGTTCTCACAGGGTCAGGCCGGAGGTTCGGCCAGGGGTTCGAGCGCNNTTTTCGCGGGCCGTGAGCTTCGAGAAGTCGGCGGGAATGGCGCTGCGCCGGGCCGCGTCCGGCACGCGGCGCGCAAAGAGATCGGACCTCCGCAAGGTTTCATTCGCCACCAGCACCAGGCGATGCGATCTGGCTCCCGGCGAACTGCGCAGCCAAAAGCGGAACTCCCGCTGGCCACTGTAGAGGCCATCCAGCAGAATCACTTCCTCGACGCGCGGGTCAGGCAGCCAGTCCAGGATGGTGCGAAAGGCGCCGCTATGCCCCACCACCACCAGGGGCCCGCGCGGGATGCGGACAGCCCCCGCCCCACCCACCGTGCGCAGCAGATCCTCAACTGACTTCCAGGAAACTTCCTGGTAGTTCGACTGCGGTGACTGGGGTGCGATGAAAAGCGCATTCCGCCCGCTCGCCCGGAATTGCGCGGCCAGGTGATCCTCCCTCCAGGCTTGATCGCCGGAAGTGAAATATCCGTGAATGTAAACCACGGTGCCGGCCGTGCGTGCATCGTAGTCCGCAGGTCGCCAAATATGCACGGGGCCGCGTGCGGTTTCCAGGCGGAGGTGTTCCCCCCCCGCCTCGAAGTCCGCCGGGCTTTCGCTCTCCGTCCGTGGGGCGGGCTCCCGGCAGAGCGGAGCGGCGGCGGGTAGCAGCGTGGCGGCCACCCAGCCTGCGAAGACAAAAATGCAAAAGCGGCTTTTCATGGTTTCCCCGGCAGGCTGCGGCGTGTGACCAGCAAGTGGTCGGATTTCTCGGAGTCCACGTAGCCATAGCGGAAGTTCAACTTGCGCTGCGGCTGCTCGGCCCACAACTGCCGGAACTGGTCGTTGTATTCCGGGCTGGCCTTCAAAAAGGAGCCGTGGAAGCTCCCGTAGGTCTCCTGGACGAAGCCGGCTTCCCGCGCGGGCGCCGGCGGAATTCCCGTGCTGTCGGAAATCATGAACTCCATGTTCGCCAGCAGGTAATCGCGAGTGCGGGAAAACCGTGGATTCCACAAGCAGTAGCTGGCGGCTTTGGTCATCGCCGCGACGCGCCCCTGCCGCTCGAGATAGCCCAGTACCCCCGGGTGCCTTTTCAGGGAATCATCCCGCAGGTTCGCGGCCAGGTGCCGATGGATGCGTAGCGGGCCGCTGCTCCCCAGGGGACGAAAGGCGAGTTCGGAATTCGTAAAGGCCTCCGAGAAATCCGGCGGCGTCCATTGCCCGTGCCGCCGCCGTGCCAGGCGGCTCTCCAGGCTGCGGACTTCCTCCGCCGAGTAATAGTGCAGCGAGCCATCCGCTTCCACGCGGAAATAGCGGAGGGAAACCGGCTCGTAGCCGTGCACGGCCAGCCCCACCAGGAAGAAAGAGAGTTGCCCGGGCAGGTCGCCCTGCTGGGTGGCCTCCAGACTTTCGCTTGTGCTGTCATTTGCAGCCAGCAGCCGACCCACATCCCGGTCGATCAACTCCAGGCTCTCGTCCAAGCGCGTATTATCTATAGAAGTAATGCGTCTTGGGTCGCCAGCCAGTTCCAGCGACACGGTCGTGATCTCCCGGGCGCCGGGATAAGTGGTCAGGGCGGAAAGCAGGTCACCACCCCCGAAGGGATAAACCACCTTCCCGGGCAACTGCGGGGGAAGCAAAGCGGCCAGGAAGGGCTTGGCGCGAGCCAGGTACCGGCGCCGGTAGCGCTCTAGCCGAGGGTTAAGCCACTGGCAATGTTTGGCCACAATTTGAGGGTCGACGTTGGCGGGCAGCGGGGCGGTGCCCCCGCAGGCGACCACGCGGTAAAGCAGCCGTACCTCAGCAGCAAAATCCCGGCCCTCGGGCTCCGCGGCGGGCGCCGCCAGGGCGCGGGCCGGCTCGAAGATGATCGAGAGCGCTGCCAAGGAGAAACCCAGGCAGCGTAACTGAATTGCTGTATATCGAAGTCCCAACTTATCCTTCCCCGCTCCATCGTCCCGGGCATCAGCGCCGGCTCAGAAAATTTGAAAAGTGCCGGACGCTATTCGATTCCCGTTCAAATAAAACTCCACCCGATGCAAGCCCCGTTTCCACATGCCCGGCCGCCCCCCGCCCACACCCAACCGCAAGTGCGGCCCTGCTTCTCCATCATATGGCCGAACGGGTTGTAGCGAGTAAAAGGATCTGAGTTCACTGCGAGAGCACGCGAAAGGCCAAAATCCTTTGCGGCGGCTCCACCGGCCGATGCCTCTGGCCGTTGGGGAGGGCACGAAGTGACCCGCCGCCTTCAATTAATCTGGAAGGTTCCACTCGCCACGCGCGTTGTCTGACAGTACAGGTCAACGCGATAAGTGCCGGGCGACCAGCGACCGGCATCGACCCACCCAAAGCCGAGGGTATGCCAGGATTTCTTCCACTCGGGCTTCGCGTAGCCGTTTAGGATCTGGTGCGCCATTTCGCTCCCATCCCCTTTGTACCAGTAGGCGTCGATCTTGAAATCGATCTGCTGGCTCGGGTTGGGGTAGGTCAGATCAAGTTCCCAATAGACCGATCGGGTCGACGCAGCATCAAAACTGAAGCGATAGACACGCTTTGATTTCTCCAAGGTCGTTTCGTGCGGTCCCTCAAAGAACTGCAGGGCTGAAACATTGATCCCCGGGACAGGAATTCCCGCCCTGACCGAGGGGTTCGGAATAGCCGGCTGCACCGGAGCCGGGTTTTCCTTGACAGGATTCTGACGCGGCTTTTGCACCAGCGTAACATAGAGCGTTTGGACCTGACCGGCCTCGACCGTGACGCTATTCTCCCAGCTCTGGTAGCCCAGCAGAGAAACCCGTACGTTGTAAGTTCCCGGCTTGAGGTCGGAAAGGCGGATCTCCCCCTCCCGGCTGGTCATGCCCTTGGGTTCGTCATTCAAGTAAACCTGCGTCTCGCCGGGCGTGCTTTGAATCCGCAATCCCCCGCTGCGCGGCTGTTCTGAGTCCGTGTGATGTCGCGAGGCGCGCCGCAAGGCGGTCACCAGTTCGTCGGCGCCCCCGGCGCCGCGAATTCTTTGCTCGCTCGCCGCGGTAAACTCGAAGGCAATGCCCCGCTCGCTCACGATCTCGGTAACGCGCCCGCTGGGCACCCCGCCCTCCAGCAGTTCGATCACTTCCTTTTCATTGAGCGGCTTACTCTGCTGCCCCACCGCGCTCCGCACCGCAAGCAATCCCACGAACGCGAGAAAAGCGGCACCTACTCTCACNNCACAAGTCAATGTGTGCGACCCCGGCGGCGAATGCTCCCCAACGCCGGAGGTCACAGGTGGCGCGCCCGCCGTACCACCGCAGGCCGGAAAGCGGCGCACCGGCAACCGCCGCACCCCCATCGCAGCCCCAAATAACGCTTCGCAGGCTTGGGTTACCTGATAGAATCGCCTCCGTCGGGCACACCGGTTTCTGGAGACGAGGAGAATTCCTATGGGAACGAAATCGACAACATTTTTGACCCGGCGCGGGGCTCTCGCGCCGATCCTTTTCCTGCTCGCCGCGCTGCTCGGCCCGCGCGCGGGGCTGAGCCAGGGAACAGGCCTGACCGTCACGGTTGGCCCCGCCAACGCCGACGTCATCGGTACTGACCACAGCGCCATCCAGAAGGCCATCGACCGCGTCGCGGCGGCCGGAGGGGGCACCGTGGTGATCAAGGCCGGCACGTACCTGCTCGCGAACTCCGTGCGCCTGGCCAGTCACCTGACGCTGCGGGGTGAAGGACCGGAGAAAACTCTCCTCCAGAAAACTCCCGGCGTGCGCAGCAAGTTGAAGCTCGACGCTGACTACGGCGAAATGCTGGCGACGGTGGAAGACGTGCACGGGTTCACACCGGGCATGGGCGTGACGATTCTTGACAAGGTAAACCCCAGCGGCTGGACGCCCAGCGTCCGCACCATTCTGCGCATCGAGGGGAATACGCTCCACTTCGACCGCTTCCTGCAAATGGATTATTCCGTCTCGAACCAGGCCGAAGTTTTCAACACCTTCCCGCT
>PMYF01000778.1:0-10519 GCA_003171295.1 Acidobacteriota bacterium
TTCTGTCGGCGAGGTTCGCATGCCGGGATGCTCGGGGAAGTAGCGCTGGCCTAACCATGGCCGAAACTCTGATTGAGCTACCGGCCTCCCTTCACGTCACCGAAGGGAGTCAGAACGCGCCATCGTGGTCCTGCTCCGCCGGGATCGACTAGATGTGTGGCGGAACCTGGCCACCGAATAAACGCGCGCCCATAACCAGGACCGACGGCCAGTTTTCCCTTGACGGAGCCGCCAACCTTATAGACCCGCTACTTTCTCGGGGCGAAGTTGGCCTCATCCCTTGTCACCGGGGGGGTGAAGCGGAAACTTCCCGCCGGAACCCCTTTCAACTGGGCCAGCCGCAGGGTGGCAAACTGCACCGGCACGATCTCCACCAATGGAGCCAGCATCTCGGGCCAAGCCGGAGTGTTACACCAGGCTAACCCGGCGGCGTCGGCTTTGGCCGGTCCGATCACGCGGATGCGGCCGCCGAAGCGCGCGAGATCCCCGGCGAGGCCCACATTCAAGTCGCACGTGCGTCCTTGCGGCGCAAAGATGAGCCCCTTAAAATCCTGATCAACAACTTCCACCGGCCCGTGGCGGAAGGAAGCGGCCGGCATTCCGATCGCGGGAGCCTTCGCGACTTCATTGAACAGGAGCGCTCCCTCCAGTGCGGACCCGCAGGACGGCCCGCGTCCGAGGAGGTAGACTGGCGCTCCTGTTTCCAGGAACGTGTCCCAGTCGCGGAGTCCCTCAAGCTGGCAGGCGATGAACGGCGGCAGCGCTGGCAGAAGGGCTGCAATTTCCTCCTGGGCCGCATCCAGTTCGCTCACCATAGCGCTGCCCAGCAAATGCAGGGTCAGCAGCGTTCCCGTGTAGCTTTGGATGGCCACCGCTTCGTCGGGAAGGCTGCCGACTTGGAGGCTGACATCCGCCTGCCGGGCGAGTGTGCCCTCCGGCTCGTTGCTCACGCCAATGATGGGCAGGCGCCCTTTAAGAGCGCTGAGGAGTTTGGCAACCTCGACGGATTCACCCGACCGCGAGACCAATACGACCACGGCGTCGCGATAGGCGTGGGGACGATAGTGCAGCAACTCACCGGCCTCCACCACGACCGCGTCGATGCCCTGGGAGCAGAGGAAGTTTTCAAACGGAATCGAGGCATAGAGCGAAGCGCCGATGCCGGCAATCAGGACCCGCTTGCCCGGGCGGAGCAGTGAGGCAGCGTCGAGTGCCGCCGGTCGGCCCTTTCCGCACTGATGTTGCAATACCGCGGCGAGCGAGGCCGCCTGAGCCTGGATATCTTGCTCAAGTCGTGTTGGCTTCATGGCTTTGGGAGTGAAAATCTCCTGGAGGTTGATTCTTGGCAACTTGCCTTTGAGGTCTTGAGAGGCTGCGGAAGAACCCCACACACTGTCATCCTGAGGAGGCGNNCTGTAAAGCCCCGCCCTTCCAATTCCGTGGTGAGAAATCCGAGATAGTCCCCCGCCAGCGCCCAGGTCCCACCATAACGTCCCACAAAATCCTTGACTGTCCCTGAAGAGGGTGCTACAAGGCGCCCGTAACCCGTTTCTGAAACCGGTTACATGGCAGATTTCATGCTGCATTCTATGCAAGCAGCCGGCTATGTGCAATAGAGACTTTCATGCCGGTAGCCTGCCCCGCCCCAAATGGAAGGACCGGGCTCAGGCACAGCCGGTTCTCGACTTCGAGACGACCCGGCGGCAAAACGGAGTGGAAGCGTGAAGCGATCATTCATCCCGGCGGCTTTCGGAGTCCTGGTTGGAATTGCCGTCGCGCTGCCCGCCTGCAAGACAGGTCGCGAATGGCAGCAGCTTTTCAACGGCAAGGACCTGAGCGGCTGGCAACACGTGGGGGAGGGCGGGATGCGCGTCGAGAACGGGCTGATCCGGACCTACGGCAAAGGTATGGGCCTGCTCTGGTGGACGGGCGGCAAGATCGGCAATGCCGTCATCCGGGTTGTCTATAAAACCCAGGACAAGGTTGACGACTCGGGAGTCTTCATTCGAATTCCCCTCGAACCCCGCGAGGCCTGGATGCCCGTGCATTACGGTTACGAGGTAAACATTGAGTACGACCCGGCCAGATGGCAAGAGGATGACTACTACGCGACCGGTTCGCTTTACTCGTTCACGAAGATCTTGACCAAGGCTGACCGCCCTGGGCCGGAATGGAACACCCTGGAGATCACCCTCGACGGGCCACGAACCACGGTCTATGTCAACGGCGCGAAGGTAACCGACTTTACCGAAGGGGATCCGGTTCCCGACTGGCGCCGGGACGATCCGCAACGCGGCCCGCGTCCCAATGAGGGCTATATCGGCATCCAGAATGAGGGCGACGAGGCGGTGCTCTTCAAGGAGATCGCCATTAAACCACTGCATTGAAGCCCGGCGCGCGGGCCCCGGCGCTTCCGCCGCACTGCGATAACATCACGGGAACGTCCTGGGGCGGACTGCTACGTGATGATCGGCCACTTGAAGGTGGACTCAATCTTAACGCGGCGGCCCGTTTCCTGCGATTGCAAGGCGGCATTCATCACTTCCAAGATGTGCAGGCCGTGTTCGGCGGTGATCAAACTCTTTTTCCCTGTCGCCATGCACTCGGCAATGTAGGAAGCCCCATACTGCCAGGTGTACCTTCCGGGATCAGTGCAGAAGCGCTCCATTTTGAGGTTGTGCTGCTCGCAGTAAGTGATGTCCACACCGTGCGGGGCCCAGTCATAGCCGACCAGGTGCATGAGTCCGTCCGTACCCGTGAAGTCGATGGTGTAATCTGTGGCCGAGATGTCTTTGTCATCGCGCTCGCTGAAATAGGTGTACCCCGTCTGGATGTGGGAAAAGACAGCGTTGTCGTGCTCGATGATGAGCATGGTATTGTCGTCCGACGTCACGTAGACGTCTCCGGGAGGTCCATCGTGCGGGTGTACGGTCCGCATGGGAGTTGAGACGCCGTACATTCCCACCACGGACTTGGCGGGTCCCAGCAATCCGGTGAGCGTCCCGACATTGTAGACGCCCAAATCATAAAGCGACCCTCCGCCTTTCTGAAAGAACCAGCGCCACCAGAGTTTGCCTTCGTGGCCGTAAGTGGCATGGGCGCTGTAGATTTTGCCCAGTTTGCCACTGGCGATCGTCTCCGCCATGAACTTGAATTGCGGACTCGTCACCATGGTGGGGGCCGGCCAAATCTGCACGCCTTTCCGTTGCGCTATTTCGAGGAGTTGCTTTACCTCGGCGAGCCGCAGGCCCATGGGTTTTTCGCTCCAAACGTTCCGGCCTGCTTCGAGCGCGGCCAGGTTTACTTCGAAGTGCGCCGGCATGGCGGTGGTATTGACCAGAAGGTCGAAGGGCGCCCCGGCCAGCATGGAATCGATACTGTAGTAGCAATTCGGTATGCCGTGCTTCTTGGCGATGTGTTCGGCCCGCGAGGCAATGAGGTCGCAGGTGCTCACCAGTTCGATGTACGGGCACATAGGCATTCATCGCCACATTGCCGCAACCGATGTGCCCCGCCTTAATTTTCCTGCCCGCGGCGCTGAGGGGTTTATCGGCAAACCGTGCTTCCGCCACCACGCTCGCGGCCGCAACCGTCTTCAAAAATCCCCGGCGATCAGCCGTCAGTTCATTGCTCATACTTACCTCCTCCGTCGTACCGTAATCCCTTCCTGTCGTATGCCACTTCCCGGTTCCCATTCCCATGTGCTCCGTTGGGCACGGCATCCTTCTCGATCCAGAGCCTCTCGTCCCCGCGCCTTGCCAGCCGGTTCCCGGCCTGCGCCAGAGCGTTTAGCTTCTCCACGAAAAAAGGCAGGCGCGCCCGCCAAGCCGGAACCCTGCAATCAACCCAGAACCGTCAGGCTCCGAGCCAGAGGCTTACAGGAATCGCACTGGGGTCCTTCGGCTCGTAAGGCCAGTTGATCCGGCGTCCGGTGCCGGCTGACTCATACGCCGCATAGATGATCTCCAGCGTCGCCACGCCGTCTTCACCGGTCTCGCGGGCCGGCTGATCATTCAAGAGGCATTGCGTGAAGTGGCGCATCTCGTGGGGGAAACCGTAAAGGTGAGCTTCCTCGAAAACCGTAAACGTCCAACCCTTGGTGTCGCCGGATTTTTCCACGGCGTATCCGTAACCATCCACGCTGTAAGTTTCCATCGAACTGCCATGCAGCAGGTCGCAGTAAACCACTCCACTCGTTCCATACAATTCAATCCGGTCATCCATGCCACCGTGCCTGACCCAACTGTCTTCGATGACGGAAATCCCTCCCCCTTCGAATTCCAGGATGATCACGGAATTGTCTTCGCCCTGGGTGCGCTGGTGAAAGACGCGTTGGCAATGGGCGACGACGCTCTTCACCTGGGGCTTCCCGTACATCCAACGCGACCATTCGATACCGTGGCAGCCCATGTCCATAATGGCGCCGCCGCCGGCGCGGTGGATGTCGTAGAACCAGTCCGAGTGCGGGCCGGAGTGCTTCTCGCTTTGCTTGATCATGTACATCTTGCCGATGGCGCCTTCCTCCACCAGTTTTTTGGCGCGGGCGTACTTGGGCGAAAAGCAGATCGTCTCGGCGTACATCAGTTTGACCCGGTGCTCCCGGCATGCCGCCACCATGGCGCGGCCCGCCTCCAGCGTGTGCGCCAGAGGTTTTTCGATGACGATATGCTTTCCCGCCTCCGCCGCCGCCACCACGACCTCACGGTGCAGGTCGTTGGGAATACCCAGCACGACCAAGTCAATATCCTTGCGCTCGAGCAGCCGGCGGTAATCCGTCGTGCTGGAAGGAATCTTCCACTTCCGTGCGAATTCCGCAACCCCTGCCGGATCCGCCCCGCAAGTGGCGACGAGCTCCGCCTCAGGCACTTCCTGAAATGCTTCCGCATGAACCTGGGAGACAAAACCGCTCCCAATAATTCCCACTCGCACCTTGTCCATGATTCACCCCTTAACGTCCAGGTATTGTGCCGGGGACGCCGCTCGGGACCCCCGACCGGCGGGAGTCTACACCCGCAGCGCCGCCCCTGGCAACTTTTGAGAAGACCGCGGCTACAGGCCGCAATCGGGTCGCCGGCACAGACCCGGCAAGCCTCTCTCCTGGAAACTCACGGTTCCACCTTAATCGTGCGGAGAAACTCCTTCATCCTTTTGGCGCGCACCTCCTTGACTTGTTCAAAGCGTTTCGCCTGTTTTTCCTCCCGGGGATCCTTGGTTCGCTGATACAGGATCATGAGGTTGAGATTCGCAACGTAGCCGGTGGGGTTGATCTGGAGCGCCCGGTCGAGAGCCGCTTCGGCTTGCGGATACTCTTTCCGCTTGAGGTGAATGAGCCCGAGTTCAGCATACGCGTCGGCATAATCCGGGTAGCTCTGCAGCGCTCTCTGGAGCTGGCGCATGGCTTCCTCATAATCACCTTTCTGATTTGCGATTCGTCCCAGGTAGTAGTGCGCCCCGGCGGCAGTATCAGGATTATCCTCAATAGGTTCAATTGTATTTAGTGCATTATCATCGTCATGGTTATCAAAATAAGCTATCCCCAGCGCCAAGCGCCCCCGCGGGTCGTTTGGCCGCAGCTCACAATACTTCTGGAAATAGGGAATGGCCTGGCGCGCCTGGTCGGAGGTGAGCGCCACGGCGCCCAAGGCATAGTTGTAATAGGCGTTGTTCGGCTCCAGGCTCACCGCTTTCGCCAGGGCGTCGAAAGCTTCGTGGGTGAGGTTCTGTTCCACGCAGACCATACCCCAGAAAAAGTGGATAGCCGCGTTATGGGGTTCGAGATCGCGCGCGTGGGCCAGGTATCCCAAGGCGCCCGTAGAGTCATGCTGATCGTTGGCCACCTGGGCGAGTTCCAGTAGCACGGGGACGGAGGCGGGCTGGATTTGCGCCGCCTGGAGGAGGACCCTGCGCGCCTCCTCCAGCCGCCTCTCCTGCCTGTAGAGAAGTCCCAAGCTGTGCACCGAGGCAAAGGAAGCCAGCTCTCTTTTCTCCAGACCCTCCAGCAAGCGAACGGCGAGGGTGGTCTTTTTCTGCCGGGCCAGCAGCGGAAGAAGCGTGGTGACATCCGCCTCAACAAGGGCGGGGCTGCGCAGCATCTGGTCGGCGACCTCAGCGGCCTTCGCCTTATCACCTGACCCGGCATAATCACCGCAGCGGACAGACAAAACCTGGGAGCGCGCTCGCACGTCGGGCGGCAATTTGGAGAGATGCTGAAGCGATGATGCATAGCGTTCCTTCTGCATAAGCAAGACCGCGCTCTGGTAATTGGCTTCGTTATTGTCCGGTTCGAAACTCAGGAGTTGCGCATAGACCCGCAAGGCGTTATCCCGCGCCGCCGGCTCCTTGGGGACGCGTTCCTGATAAAGGTGACCCAGATTCAGGTAGGCGCCTTCCAGACGGGGAGCAAGCTCCAGGGCTTTTTTGAAGCTCGCTTCCGACCCATCGGAATCGCCTTGTTGTGCCCGGATGACTCCTTGCAGATTGTAGAGGCCGCCGTCACGGGGAGATTTCTCGAGCGACTGCCGGAGGAGGGTTTGGGCCGCGCCGAGGTCCCCTTTTTGGATCAGTTCCTGGATTCTCTGTGCGCTTTCTGCAGCCTGCGAGGCGGGGCACAAGGATAAGCCGGCGAGGAGCAAAACCGATTGGATTCTGAGTAGCGGGGTCCCGTACCGGAGGACACGGACCCCTCCTCGTGACCTCCCGCTTCCTGCTTTGCACACCGTAGCGGACTCCGATCTTCCCCGCGCCTGCCCACCGTGAGAGCAACCGGGTGCGGGACCCTCCGCTTCGACACTCCCTGCGGAGGCGGGCTGCCAGTTCGTCTTCTGAGTACTTGAGATTCCCCGCCCCGCTGCCGCGCTGCTCCCCTCAGGGACTCTGCTCAAGCCGAGCCCTCTTCCGCCTCTGGATTTACCTGCTGGCGCGAACCTGCTTTAAGCCCGGAGGCCATGGCCCGGATGTAAGCGGAGTTGCATCCACAGCAGCCGCCCAGGAACCCGAGGCCTTCCGCCTTGGCCCGGGCTGCGAAATTGCGAAACTCGCTCCGCGCCACCTGGATGGTTTCGAGATCATCGGGAAACTGGGGGAGGCGGGTAAAACAGGGCGTGGTGTCGGTGGTGTGGAAGGCAGCCGGCTGTGCGGCCAGGGGGATGTCAACAGCCTCGCGCATTTCCCTGAGGATGGGAAGCATGCGAGCCGGTTCCTGCTCGCAGTTTGCGCCCACGAGGGCTGCTCCTTCCCCGGCCATCCTCCGGGCGCATTCTGCCGGCGAATGGCCATCCGTGCTTTCCGTGAGGCGCGGGCGGAAACTCATGGTGGCCACGATGGGCAGATTTGTGGCGCGCGCGCATGCGAGCGCGATGAGCATCTCTTCAAGATGGAAAAAGGTCTCCAAGATCAGAAGATCGACACCGCCCGCTTTCAGCAACGCCATCTGCTCAACAAATTGATCGCGCACGTGACCAGATGCGGAGGGCCCTTCGCGCTCGAACAATTGGGTTCTGGAAACACTCCCCGCCACCAGGCCTTCGCTTCCCGCCGCCTCGCGGGCGATACGCACCGCCGCGCGATTGATGGTCTCTGTCTGGGACCCGTATCCGGCGCGGGTAAGCTTCCCACGAGTAGCGAAAAACGTCAGGGCCTGGAGCACCTGTGATCCCGCCATGCGGAACTCCTCGTGGAGTCCGCGCAGGGCTGCGGGGTTCTCGATGCCCACCTCCGGGGTGTACTGTCCGCTCCCCTTGCCGGTTCCCACCGTGGTGCGATCTGAACCGCTCTGGACATAGCCCCTTCTCTCCAGTTCCAGCAGGTAGCCACCATCGCCCAGCACGATGCCTTGTTTCACCCATTCCAAAATATTTCGAGTCATGGCATTTTCCTATTTCCGGTTGGAGTTTTCGACCGCCAGGAATTTCTGTTGGAAGGCCGCTGCCGCACCGATAATGCCGGCATCAATCCCCAAGGCGGCCGGAATAATGGGCAGCGCGCGGGCTGCGGCATGCCAGATATGGTTGCGGGTTGAGGCTTCGAAAGCATCCCAATAAGGCCCACCTGCCACACCTAGTCCTCCCCCCACCACGATGGCCGCGGGGTCGAGAACGTTGACCAGAAAAGCCACCACGTTCCCCAGGGCTTCACCTCCCGAGATGAGAACCTGGAGGGCCTCGCGATCACCCTCGGCGGCAGCGCTGAAAATTTCCTCGGCGCGACTAACTTGACGCTGACTCGCCTGGTTGTAGCGTGCCAGCAAGCCCGGACCCGAGGCAAACTCTTCTAACACGAAATCCGTACGCACGCCGCAATGCGGACAGTCAAACGTGAGCGCACCGCTGGAGAGAATAAGAGCATTGCCGCACGACCCCGCGAAAGCCCTCCCTTCCTGAACCAAGGTGTGACTGATTCCGGTTCCCACGGTGACATAAGCAAAAAGGTCGAACGGACGGCCTGCCCCGAACAACCCTTCCGCCAGGGCCGCCGCGCGCACGTCGGATTCGACCAAGGCGGGAACTATGCCCCCGAAGCGACCCGCGACGTCCAAGTGGGACCAAGCGAGCGTCTGGCCGCTCGTAACTCTCCCCTGAGAGTCAACCAGCTCACACACTCCGATCCCGACTCCCTGTATGGAATGGCCCTGCTCGCGCGCCCGCGCGTAAAGCGCTCGCGTGAGCTCGATGGCATCGTCGAGAACCCTCTCGCCGCCGCGCTGAGGTGCAGTGGGGATAGTCTCTTTGAAGGCGATGGCGCCTTGCGGAAACAACACCACGCCGCCCGCTATTTTAGTGCCGCCGATATCCAGGCCTATGACACAAGCTTGCGGCATCTTGTCCTCTCTACCCCATGGCGCCGTCGGGTAACTCAGTGCTATGCCGGCCGTGCGGGAGCTGGGCGCGGTTTCTCGGCACCCTTTCCCTGTGCCTCGGGCGATGGGCCGGCAAGTTCAGGGTCGGCGGACGGGACCTGTCGATCCCCGCACCACGAGATCCGTGGGGAGGTTCACAATCTCACCGGCTTTCTTCTTGGAACGGAGAATTCTGGTCAGGGTTTCGAAAGCCAGCCCGCCCAGGTGATCGCGAGGAATGCGCACGGTCGTCAGAGGAGGGCGCACGAGGTGGGCAAAGTAAATGTCATCACACCCCACCACCGAAACATCTCCTGGAACCTGAACGCCCGCAGCCTCCAGGCCGTCGATGACCCCAATGGCGGTCAGATCATTTCCGCAGAGGATCGCTGTAGTTTTTCCCCCGCCCGCGGCCAGGATCTCCTGTGCAGCCGCCACGCCCCCGTCCACGCGGTGGTTTCCTTCCAGAACCTGCAGGGGGCGCAGCGCGCGCGCGTGCAAGGCCTGCAAGACGGCAGACCGCACGGCTACGGCGGAGGGAATAGACTCGGGCCCCGAAACAAACGCAAATCGCCTGTGTCCCAACTGCCGAAGGTGGTCAATCGCCTCACTCATACCGCGCAGAAAGTCGGCGCGAATACAACCGATATACCTTGCAGGCTCGCCCCGGTCCAGGGTAACCACCGCAATCTTGTGCGCGGCCAGTTCTTCCACCTCCGCCAGGTCGATGACCGAGGTCAGCACCGCAACCCCCTTGACCTTATTCTCGAGCATTTTGCGAACGGCCATTTCGATGCGGCCGGGGCCATACTCCGTGTTCCAAAGCAACACTTCAAAGTTCTTCGCCAATGTGGCGGGCTCAAAACTTCGAATCACCTCGGGGTAGTAGGGATTGGCAATCTCGGAAACTACCAGCCCGAAGAGATTGTTCCCACGCTTGGCCAGTCGCCGCGCCGTGGCGTCCTGGTAATACCGCATTTTTCGGGCGGTCTCGAGCACCCGTTTCTGGGTCGCAGCGGCCACATATCGGGCGTTATTTAGAACTCGGGAGACCGTCGCAACGGATACGCCTGCCCGCTTGGCGACGTCGCGAATGTGGTATGGCATGGGAGCGTCGAACTCCTGGAAAATTGCCCTGCTGGTTGGGCGCCCGTCGCCGCCGGGACCTCGCGGAAACCCGCCGCCGGCGAAGCACGCAGGTTCCGGAAGTCGGCGCGGGTCTCCTCAAGACCAGAACAAGCGCGAGAAACCAACCCGCCCCGCTCCACACCCCCGGCAGGGGGTGCTACCAAGGCGCTCCTCACTGGTCCCTGAAACCGGTTACAGAACAGGTTTCACGCTGCATTCTATGCAAGCAACGCTCCCTGCGCAATAGAGACTTCCACACCCAAGAATCGCGATTGCGCGATGTAGCGCGTTCCCAAGATGGTAGAAACGTCGGATGCCGCGCGCCGTGGTTAGTGAGGGGCAGATCGCGACTCAATTCCGGTCAAGATTCAGGGGTCCATGGATCCTCCCGATAGTTTCTCCCCACCACCCGCGCACACCGCCGCGCCGTCCTTCAACAACCACTCCTTATTGCCCTTCTCCTTTCAGGTCCGCAGCGTCGCGCAGCGGACCCGGGCGGATTGCAAAAAGCGCCATTTCTCCAGATCGGCCTTAATCTGCAGCATCCAGCCGCGCGCG
>PMYF01000778.1:10526-10703 GCA_003171295.1 Acidobacteriota bacterium
CCAGCGCAGGGTCGCCACCGTCGCCGTGCGATACGATGTCGGCAGCACCTGCCGTTTCAGGAGTTGGGCCAAGTTATACGCCAGTACCCCAATGGCAAAATACAGGGCGTTGGCCTCGAACTGCCCGCACGGCATCTGCTCCATCCCCAAGCCCACCTTGAGTTCCTTATGCCAGTT
>PMYF01000094.1:0-3034 GCA_003171295.1 Acidobacteriota bacterium
AACTAGCGCGCGGCATCGACAACAATCCCGTCGTGCCGAATCGGCCGAGCAAGTCCATCTCCGCAGAGGACACTTTCGAAAGAGATATTCCGTTGACAGAGACAGAGCCACAGGTTCGCAACCTTGCAGAGAAGGTCTGGGCCGCATCGCACCAAAATGCCCGGAAGGCGCGCACCGTTGTACTAAAGCTGAAGACGAAGGAATTCAACACGCTGACTCGCAGTCTCACTCCGCCCGTGATGCCCGCTTCACTCGAAGAGTTCACAGTTGTCGCACTCTCATTGCGCGAAAGAGTGGAGTTCAGCCCCGGGCAACTCTTCCGCCTGGTCGGTGTCGGCCTGAGCAATTTTCAAGTGGACGCAGAATCGAATTCGCCGTTCCGGGAAGAAATTGCAAACGAAGAGGTCGCTGCCGTTTTGGCATCCAGCGAATGAGCTATGACCAGAAAAAAGGCCGCTTTCATCCGGATAGGCACCCGTGTTAGTTGCTACAACCGTATGGGTTACGGCGAATCTTGTTAGAGAGCGCGCCAACCCATGGTCCCATCGTTCTGGATGCGGATTCGAAGCCTTCCGAACAGAGGGTAGTTCATGGATCGTCAATTTCTTACCTGCGGACCGGCACAGGCAAGGTATCGACAAAAAAGTCTTTTTCGTCGATTCGGTTCCACTCTTCAGGCATTGGTCAACTGAAACTCCGTTGCCGCAGAGAGAAAATTCAGCAAATCGGTGACGCCAAGACAGCGAAACCTACATCTGAAGGGTTCACAACTCTTCGCTCTTGTCCGCTATCGTGAGCTTGAACTGCGACCCCTCATAAGTCATCAACATCTGGCCGAACTGTTCCCAGCCGATCTCGCGGCCATCGATGACGAGGAGCGGGAGGCCGCCGTCCGGGCTTTCGTCCGATTCGATCCGGCCACGCACAATCCCTTGATCCGAAATCTGGAGGCCGTAGTCGTCGTTGTTGAGATGTTTTACCGACAAGGCGCGGCGCATCTTCTCGACCAATCGCCCGAACAGCGCGAATTGGTCTTCCCCGGCGTCCCCAATGATCTGAAAGAGGTAGCCGGCCGGATTCCCATCGCGAAGCTCAAACGCGTCGAGCGCGATGCCGCTCACCAACAACCGGGAGCGAAAATGGAATTCGTGATTCTCTCCGTTGCAATCACTTAATGCGATCGAGTCGAATGCGGCGTGTTCAAAGCCTTCCATCCCGGTTGCCTTCGCCACCTCGGTGTTGAAGCATCGGCTGCAGAGCTGGCGGTATCCCTTTTCGATTGAACCGAAGTGAACGATATCGTAGCCTGGCCTGTTCTGGCCACAATCGTCGCAACGGATCTCTTGGCGCGATGTTGACGCGGCGGTATCCATGATGAGCGAGGATAGCAGAGAGTCTGGCAGAGACGACCATTGGTCAGGACGCAACTGATCTACACGGCGTCACAGAATGTAAGGTTCGGCCGAGGAAACGCGGCGGGCGCAGGTTTCGCAGGAAGCGCCGAACTGGCCGCACAACCACTTCTCCTCACGTTTGCTCGGAACTTGTACGTCCACCTAGGGCGTTTTCGACTGCGTAAATCCCTCAATGCCGTCTATGGCACAGGTTCAGCCAGAGCAGGATCATTGTTCCGAATATTCCCGACCCTGGCACTGACGGGCCATGCAGCCATCTCCTCTGCCGAATAAGGCCTGAGCAGATCTACTGGCAGGTGTGATGGTTCACCTGGCTCCATCCATCGTTCGTAATCCTCGGGGGCGAGGATCACCGGCATTCGTGTGTGTATCGACTCCATGAGTTCGTTCGGGTCCGTGGTGATGACGGTATAGGTGTCCAGTATCTGTCCTGTCGTCTTGTCCTTCCAGGAATCCCACAAGCCCGCGAATGCAAGCAGTGACCGATCCTTCATCGCAATCGCATATGGCTGCTTCGACTTCTCGTCCAGCTTCTTCCACTCGTAGAACCAGTCGGCGGGTACCAGACAGCGCCGGCGTTTCATGGGTTCGCGGTAGGCTGGACTGGTGGTGATGGTCTCTGCTTTGGCATTGATCGTATTGAAAGCCATCTTTCCATCCTTCGACCAGAACGGTACCAGTCCCCAACGCATGATCGTCAGCTCCCTTTCCCCGGTGTCGGGGCTGAGTCTGACCACCGGTTGGAGAGACTGCGGAGCAACGTTATAAGACGGCGCATAGTAGGAGTCATCAAACACGTTGATGTCGTGAGCTTGCATCCACTCCGCAATAAACTGCTTGTCCGCTCGTCTTCCGTATCGTCCGCACATGCAAATCAGCCTACCTCACCACCCGGTCCAAAATCATCCTCGCCAGGGAGATGCTGTCGGCGACAGCCGATGTCAGGCAAGGCGACGGACGGCTGATGTCTTCGCGGGCCAGGCGAACAGCAGCAATGATCGAGGCTGAGATCACCAGGGTGGAGGCAAACCGGTCTCGCTTGCGCTGCTCTTCTTCCCGCGCCGTTGCCCGTCGCATCTCGCCCATTGGTGCTTGTCTCTCCCTGAATCAATTAGTTTCGGCATGTCCTGTTTACGGCACTGTGCGATGCCGTAACATCAGAACTCCGGGACTGAGGTGCTTCAAGCGACGATCGGTGATTGTGCAGGGGCCAAAGCGAATGAGCGATCGCTGTGAAATGAGCACGGCTCAGTCGGGGATGAACATTTTAAGGTCCTGCCGCTCGCGCCTGCTTCGCGACCAGGTGGTTTGGCCTTCCAAGCAAGATCTCTGAAGGCAAGTAACGGCGCTGCTCTCCGCAGAGTGGGCAGGTGACCACAATGGACTGGAATGGGAACTCCCTTATGCCGGCCGGGACACCGCATTGGCACCGCTTGCACTCAATAATGAACTGCTTCCGTTCCTGGATTCCGAATGCCATGACAGAACAAGAATAGGCGAATATAAGGCGAAAATACAATGACTATTTTCGACTGGCGGCAAAATCATGGCAACGAACGCATCAGCTACATCGAAAGGGCTTGGGAATGTTTACTTATGGTAGAGTCGA
Organism: Acidobacteriota bacterium; assembly: GCA_003171295.1. GTDB lineage: Bacteria > Acidobacteriota > Terriglobia > UBA7540 > UBA7540 > Bog-366. Next base: position 3,025 of record PMYF01000094.1, read on the forward strand.
GATGTGGCGC
>PMYF01000094.1:3175-6001 GCA_003171295.1 Acidobacteriota bacterium
TGTTTCCAAGACCCTCTCTAAAAGTAGGGTCGAGGACTGGCGCGGTGCTCCGTAGGTCCAGCCTAGCTGGTGCTCCCTGTTTCCTCTGGGAGTGCCTCAGTATCCGAACCGTGAACCCGTTTCCAATCCCCGCCTCGTCACACGCAGCATGCGGATTTCCCGCACTACGCGTTCCTGTTTGCTTCGCGTCGAGGGTTATGTGACCTATCGTGCCGGGGCAACTTTCAGCACTGGCTTCGTGTACCGGACCCAATAGTTGTTGAACAAACCGAGCGCGGTATAAAACCATTGCCTCTTCCATCGCTTCCAGCCGAGACCTTTGCGTTTCTGGCTACGCATCAGGTGCCGCCGAATCTTCTTTTCCACCCAGTCTTTGATAAACGAGAAGACTTGACTGGAGTGCCCTACCGCAAAGTAGTTCACCCACCCACGCAGAATGGGATTGATCAATTGAATCACCCTCCCCACGGGTTGGCTGATATGTCTGCGGAAGATGTCCTTGAGCTTTCTCAGTAGCGCCGTGCGCTTCTTCAGCCGCGGTGTGTACTGAGGCCGCCATTGTCCCTGACAACTGGAAACCCGGCGAAAGTCAAAGCCCAGGAAAGCAAAGCTTTCCCCCTTCTGCAGATCTACCGTCCGACTCTTCTCCTCGTTAATCTCCACCCTAAGTTTCGCCAGCTCCTCCCTTAATCGCTTGCACACCGCCTTTACCAGCCAGTCATGTCGCGGGTGGGCGTCGATCAATATCACCAGATCATCAGCGAATCTTGCATACTGAATCGCGGTGTATTTTCCGTAGTGCGTGGCTTCAATCGCCCTCTCCAGCATCCGGTCGACTTCCGTCAGATACAGATTACTGATCAGGGGTGAAATTACCCCGCCCTGCGGGACGCCCTTCTTCCCGGTAGCCTTCAGCATCGTGCTCAACAAGCGCATCACATCATCATCCCGCACCCGTCGTGCCACTTTCTCTAACAACAGCGAATGCTGAACATTGTCGAAATAGGCGCGGAGGTCAAGATCAAGAATGCGTGTCTTGTGTCGCACAATCGCTTCAGCCACACGGTTGATCGCTTGATGTGCTGTCCGATTAGGCCGGTATCCGTACGATCCCGGTTGAAAGTCAGCTTCGAATATCGGCTCCAGGATGAGCTTGAGCGCTCCCTGGACTACACGGTCGCGGATGCAGGGAATCGAAAGGACGCGGACTTTTGTGCCCCCGTCTTTCGGTATCTCCCGCTTCCGTGCCGGCAAGGGTTGATACGTATACGAGACTAGTTCGTCCCGAATCTGATTCAGAAAACTCTCCACTCCTCCTGCCTCTATGGCCGCAAACGTGACACCGTCGACTCCCGGCGCCCCTTTATTCTGCTTCGCCACTCGGTAGGATTCGTGCAGCGTCTCCATCTTGCAGACGTGAACGTACAGTCCCCAGAAACGCCAAGTCGGTTCAGCCTTCGCCTTGACGTATATGGTCCGCCTCAGGTCTTGCAAACTAATAGGTGTCTTTGTCATCCACCCTTGCCTCCCATATTGTCGGATCAGTTACAAACAGCAGGGCCCCTTGGCTCCACCGGCATTACCCGGCTTCCTCGCTACTACGAACCCAGCCGCCACCCTCTCATCTTCTGCCGACTTCCCGGTGTGGCCGGTTATACGGCTTCCCTGCTCCGCCGATTTCTCGACGGGATGAGGAGGGCTTCTCCAGTTGCTTTGCATGCCCTTGTCACCGTGCCGTCACTATCACCCCGCCAGTGTGGTTCGCCGCCTCAGTCAGTCTGCGACGCTCCATGCTGTCTTCGCCCTACGGAAGCGGGCTCGACCACTGGTGCTTCCACCTCTCGAGGCCACCTATGTGTTTACTTTCATTACGGCCCGTTGACTCGCCGTCATCCCAGAGATGACGTTTGTTGATAGGCTTCAAGAATTTGGTTTCCCTCCTCCTTGCTATCTAGCTACGAGGCTCTGACTTTTACCTCGGTGGGACTGAATTGCTCTCCCACTGAACATGCCAGCATTCGCTGGACGCACTTCCGTACGGTGAGTTTTCCCCAGTACGGCTTCAAGGCTGACCTATCAGACGGAGCCTTCCTGTTAAGCGACTTGCTTAAGCCTACTCCCGGCATACACAAATCCATTACCAGTTTGCATCCACCCTTCGTATCGTTCCAGACTGAGACCTGATCTCCCGCTCTGAGTCGGGCAGGTATTCTTTTCCGATACCGTCATTCAAGCCTCGCGGCTTTACCCCAGAGGTCCTCGCTCCAGTCGGGGTTGTATTGTCCCCGTCTATCAACACTTATTGACCTCATCCGAGTCACTCACGGAAACTTCTGGATTTCCCAGCTTTGCTGGTTATACCAAAAGCCTATGCTGTGCGGGAGTGCCGAGGCTTCCCATGAGTGGTTCCGAGCTTTCACTATCCAATCCTTATCAGCATGCTGTCCTCTACGACCACGGAGACCTCGCCAGTTGCATATACCCAGTTCCTTCACTGACGACACAGCCTTCATCTCTGGAAAAAAGATTCGGCATTCTCAATATTCCCATCATCCGCTTCAGATGGGGGCGGATTACGTGGCTAACGGTTCGCTTTTGCTACGGCCTGCTGACTTGCTTGCCTCTCTGACGGATCTGACTCAACTTGCGCCTTGCCAACAGAGGCTTTTACTTCGGAGCTTTCGGTCAGGTCGATCACTCTTCCTGCCGTCCGATATAACTACAACAGCAACTGGGTAAGTTCTGTCGGCAGGTTCTTCCCCTGCTGGATTAATAGCTAGCTTCGCTGCGCTTTCCAGCTCCCGCCACGTCAAACGCAGCGTGCGG
>PMYF01000026.1 GCA_003171295.1 Acidobacteriota bacterium
CTTAAAGACGGCAGGATGATCTGTAAGTACGAGAAACCTAGTCCCAGGTGCGAAGCGTGCGAGATCTGAAGCTAGCTGTTTAGCGAGATAGTTGTAACCTCTGCCTAGGGCCAATGAGCAAAAGCAGACACCTTTGATGTTCATCGTTGTCCTCGCGGCAAGCCGTTGTATCTGGCGGTCATAAGGAGCTATCCCCGAAATAGTTCCTGTTCAGACTTCCTGTGCGAGACTTGGTCTACAGTCGATACAGCTGCAACTTCGAACCTAGTGACTTCCTGAAAGCAATTAACGCTTCCACGTATGTCTCGTGCGGAACTGATGTAGACAGTCGCAGCAGGATCTCGACTGTCGTATTCCATTTGTGTCGCATACCTGTAAGCCAAAACGGAGATGTGAAAGATACCGCTGGCCATGTTGAAATTGAGCTGAAAGGTACAGGCGAGAACATCACCTGTTTCCAGGGTGATGCTACTGTAGCCGAGACGTTCAGTTGACGTGTCTGAAATGTTTTGAAATCGATCATCCTTAACGGAAAGCATAATGGACAGCTCTCTGCACTGCTTGAGTGCAGTCATCCCAACGTCAATCCACGCCTGCTCCCCGGACTGAAAGCGGGAACATTCTCCCAAATGGTTTCGAACCGTCACATTCGTGATCGCTACTTCCCTGGAATCGGCAGCCGATGAATGTTCGTTCCGGGACCTGTTCAAATATGACGAGATCACTTCGTGCGTCGGCCCAATCGCGACCCTGCGCCCGCGCTCCAACAGGAGAGTCCGAGGGCAGAACTCCGCCACGCTTTTCAGGTTATGGGAGACAAAGAGCACTGAAGCCCCCTCGGAAACTACCTCCTTCATGCGCTTCAGGCATTTCAGCTGGAACACATAGTCCCCTACGCTGAGAACCTCATCCACGATGAGAACGTCGGGGTTGACATGCGCCGCAACCGAGAAGCCAAGCCGTGCGTACATCCCGGAGGAATAGCGCTTAACCGGAGTGTCGATGAACTCTTCAATGCCGGAAAAGTCGACGATCTGATCGATCTTAGAGTCGATCTCACGCCTTGTCATACCCAGGATCGTCCCATTCAAATAGATGTTTTCTCGCCCGGTCAGATCCTGATGAAAACCGGCCGATACTTCGATTAGCGCCGAAAGGCTGCCATTTACGAGCATCGAGCCCTTGGTCGGCTTCATAATGCGGCTCAGGATTTTGAGGATGGTACTCTTGCCTGCGCCGTTCGGCCCTATGATTCCCAAGGACTCTCCGCGCTTAACTTCAAAGGAGATATCCTGCAGCGCCCAGAAGTCGCGCTTGTCGCGCTCACTAAGTTCCTGTTGACGAAACATCTTCCCCGTCAGGGCCGGCAGGAAATCCCGCAGCGAGTTGTAGACCTCACCCTTGCGAAACTTCTTGTACACGTGCTCCATGCGGAGCGCAACATCGGACATCAAGATGCTCCGGTCAAATGCTTTCCGCAAACGCTGGCTCAAGGTGCTTAAAGAAGACATACCCGCCAAGGCTCGATACGAGCGCGAAGCTTAGCGCGTAAGCAAACCACGCAAGGTCAGGCGGCTGGTGCCGGACGATGCATGCGCTCAGCCCCTCTAGGATGGGGCTTACCGGATTGAGCAGAAGCCACTTGCCCTTGTCTCCGAACATGCCGACGTCGTAGAAGACAGGCGTGAAAAAGATCCCGAAAGTGAGGAACACCTCCACGATGAATTTCACATCGCGGAAGAACAGGCTGGCAGCCGATACGATCATCCCGATGCCGATGGCCGTAAGGACCATCGTCGCAAGAAGAAGTGGAATCCACAAAAGATTGAGACCAACACCCACTCTGGCGGCGATCAGAAAGATGGTGAGCGCACACGACGCGACGAGGAAGTCGAACAGACTGGCCATCACTGCCGAGATGGGGAAAATCTCCTTCGGGAAATAGATCTTTGTCACCAGGTCTTTGTTGTTGATGAGACTCAGACAGGAAAAGCGAATGCTTGATACAAAAAATGCCCACGGAAGTGACTTCACCGCCACGCTTGTGATGTCCTCTGTTCCGAGGGGTTTATGGGAAGCGAGAGCATAGGCGTAGCGCACCACGATACCCGACATTACGATAAGGATGGGCATGAGCACGGCCCACATGAATCCCATGACCGACTGCTTATAGCGAACCTTGATGTCACGATAGGTGATCATTATGAGCAGTTCCCGGTATTTGTTCAATTCCTTCAGTTCCTCGCGCATACTCAGTTGAACCTGCGATCAACAGGCTTTACAGAACGCCCTTCAAGGTACTTATCTACGCCCTCATCGAGAGCTTTGCGATAAGTCACCAGAGCTCCGTGCACCGCCTCAGCTGTGCGATGAATATCTGCGTCGCTGTGCGAGAAGCTCACAACAAAAGACGGTGCAATCACTCCGCGGCGAATCATTTCCTGCATGAACAGCGTGCGGAACGGCTGCGAGCGCTCGTGATTCTGGTCGCGCGTGGCGAAGATGAGATTGCATGGACGGCCGAGCAATTCGAAATAGCCGCCGAGGCGATTTTCCTGGATGGATTGATCGACGAGCTTCCGCAGCGATTCTCCCTGCTGCCAAAGGACATCGACTACACCTTGCTCGGTGTAAACATGCATTGTCGCGATCGCAGCTGCGAGGGCATGCGTTTCTGCCCCGTGAGTTGTCGAAAGTAAAAAGACGCGCGGCTGATCGTGATCCAAGCCGCCCAGGCGCATGATCTCGCGCTTGCCGGCCAACGCAGAAACCGCAAAGCCATTGGCCAGCCCCTTACCAAAGGCGGATAAATGCGGCACCACTCCGTGAAACTTCTGCGCCCCACCGAGATGCCAGCGAAAACCGGTGATCATTTCGTCGAAGATCAGCAGCGCTCCGCGCTCTTCGCACAATTCCTTCACTTGTTTCAAATAGCCGGGCTTGGGCTGTGTCGCCGCCTCTGCCTCCATCACAGCACACGCGATTTGTCCCGGGTACCGATCGAACAACGCCACGAGGCTGGCGAGATCGTTATAGTGAAACTGCACCGTCAGGTCTGCAATACGGCGCGGGATTCCCGCGTTCATTTCTCCCTTTGCAATGAACCAATCGTCGGTGGAAAAGAACGGCTGATCGCCACATATGGCGATCATTTCCCGATTTGTAAACGCGCGCGCAAGTTTGACGGCGGCTGTCGTGACATCGGAGCCATTCTTGGCGAACTTCACCATATCGGCTCCTTCGATAATCTTGAGAAACTCGCCGGCCGCCTCTACTTCAACTCTGGCAGGCCGCGTAAAATTCGCGCCAAGTTGCATTTGCCGGGAAGCTGCCTGCACAACGGGCTCGAAAGCGTGTCCTAATGTAACTGCCCTCAATCCCATCCCATATTCAATAAACTCGTTCCCATCGACGTCCCATGCATGACAACCCTTGCCACGTTCGATAAACGCAGGGGCGCACTCGGGAAACTGGTCGTCGCCCTTAGCGTAGGTATGCGCGCCACCTGGGATAAGTTCGTGCGCTTTGCGCCGAAGGGCCTGGGAAGCAGAATGAATGTTGGGATGCTCGCTGCCGGGCATATAGAGGTTGTTCTGGAGACTGGCCATCGTAGCTCTTCTTTCAGGCGAGGGGATCAATCACCATCTTACGCGTGTAAAACGCTTCAGCATATCCGCTGGTCGCGTTTGATTCCATTCCGCGAAGCCTCATCAAACCAAGAAAGGTATCGTCGCGAAACCATGGTTTCGTCCGCTGGGACTCAAAGATCGTAACCAGGTTGCTTACCTTTTGCCGGACCGCCCATTCTTCCAATGGAACAAAGGTGTTCGGCCGACCCATATCTCCATCGAATTTGGGGATTTCGTATTCCAGAATTAGGTGATTCCGGAAGGTATTCCACGTGAGCTCGCTCACAAGCCGATGGTCCTGGTGCGCATCGCCTTGCCAGTGGGTGAAAATCAAGTCCGGATTGATACGCGATTTGATTTCCTCAAAGAAGTCCTTCACCGCCCCGCCTTCATATGGCAGATAGCCGTCCCGGAACTCCTTCAAGTAAACTTCACTTTCGCAGCCATCCGTGAACAGTTGAGCAGCCCTCCGCGCCTCCGTCTGACGTGCCCCAATGGCGCTCAGCACGGCCCAGCAGAATCTTGGTTTCGCGTCGCTTCGGCTCAGTTGCAGCAGGGTCGCGCCGCAGCCAATCTCGATATCATCAGAGTGCGCTCCAAAACAAAGAACTGTGAGCTGCCTCCGGCGATCGTTGTTCCAGCTTATCTTCATCATGCGGTGGCCCGCGCCTGAATTCCGTTCTTCCAAACACACCAAGGCGCCGAGCTGGAGGCCTCGAGCTCATCCAGAATTTGCTTGTCCTTGAAGGTGTCCATGCACTGCCAAAAACCCTCGTAGCGCCGCGACCAAACCTTGCCTTCGGCTATCATCCGCTGCATCGGTTCATAGACGAGCTCCTCACCCGGCCTCAGGTAGCGAAATACATCTTTGGTGAGCACGAAGTAGCCGCCGTTCACCCAGATATTGGAGTCTTTCATGCAGCGGATTGCCGCCACGGACCCGTCTTCTCTTAGCTCGACCGTGTCGAGACTGCTGGCGCGCGGCTGGACTGAAATAAACGAGGCATACGCATCGCGCCGCGAGAACTCTTCAGTCAGTTCCTGAAGTGGAAAGTCTGTCAGGCCGTCACTGTAATTGGCAAGAAACACATCCTCGCCTTTGAGATACGGCTCGACCAGGCGCAGACGGTCCCCGATGGAGGAGCGGAGTCCGGTATCGACAAAGGTGATCCGCCAGTCGTCGATATCGCGCTGCATAAACTCCAGTTCACGTCCTCCATGCGAGAACACAAAATCATTCGACACCGACTCCTCGTACTCCAGGAAGTATTCCTTGATGACGCTGCCTTTGTAGCCCAGGCATACAATGAAGTCTTTGTGTCCGAAGTGGGCGTAATACTTCATTACATGCCACAACACCGGGCGCGAGCCTACGGTCACCATGGGTTTTGGTACATCCTCGGAGTAGCCGCGAAGCCTCATTCCGGCGCCGCCGCAGAACAATACCACTTTCATTTTCGTCCCTCCAATACACGATCTCCAGAGCAGTCTGGCGACCTAAGCTCCCTAACTCCAAAGAATGCGCGCCTTCTGGGCGGTGAGGACCATAGCGCTGTTGCTGGACTACCGACGATCTCAATAAAGCGCGAGGGCCTCATCTGGGAGGTGCGCCAAGTCGGTCCCCCGAAGATAATCACCGATGGTGGTCCCCGTGCATGCCGAATCGACGTTGTTCGCTCCGGCCTGGCCGACCAAGTCGTCGACGTGCACCGTTCGAAAGTCGATGCTGTAGCGTGTCACAGGCGATGTATTCGGGACGGTTGAATGCAGATGAGCCGCTGAGAACTGGTATGCGCCGCCGACGGGACACACCAGACGGATTTGCGGGTCCAATTCGATCGGCTCTTCTGCGTGCGGCTGAACCCGCGTGTCGGCCTTCACGTGCTTTGCAGCGTTAAACCGGCTCTCCTGATTCCACCTTTGATAGTCGTATTGGCTCGATCCGTTTTTTATCGCGCGGCTGAAGTAATGGGGATGCAAGGCCATGCAATTTTCACTGTTCAACTCATAGATCGGCATCCACCAATTGATTTGGCACATTGGAGCCGAGTACCAAGTGTCGCGATGGGGGTGGAAGGCGTATGCGATTCCGGATTTCAGATAGTCCCCTGGAAATGCCGTACGCATGCGGGGTACATCGAAGTAGGTTTTCTCAAGATCGTACCCCGCTTCAGCCAGAATTCCCTGAATGCATTCTTTGGACCGAGGGTGGTGAATGAACTTGGGCTTAAGCGCCGCGAGTATTTCAGCACAATTTTCGGCAGGTAAGCTCTCGCTCACCCGCAAAGGGTCAAATGGATGAAAGGCTTCTTCAATCAGTTCCTGCGCCAAGCGGCAAAGTCTCAAAGTGTTCTCAGTTGGAGAATGGACGAAAATCGAACCGCCATAAAGAGCTCTACGCCGCGAATCATCGCTCATTGTTGAATCGACAAAAATGTTCATGACCGGCCTCCTTTTCTTCCGTGATGCTTTAAAAGCAGAACCCCACACCCGACTCCACTACGCAATACGGAGCTTCCGACATGTCCTAATAAACTGCCAGCCGAGGAACCGGTACCACAAACCGCGCACCCCAGTCCCGGACATACTGCAACTGCTGCATGATTTCATCCTTGAGATTCCACGGGAGGATCACGATGTAGTCCGGCTTAGTCTCGCGGATATGGTCTGGGTGATAGATCGGTATGCGGCTTCCCGGCAGATAGCGCCCTTGCTTGTAGAGGCTGCGGTCCACCGTGTATTCGATCAGGTCTTTGCCGATGCCGCAATAATGCAGGAGTGTGGCGCTCTTGCCAGGCGCTCCATAGCCGCAGACCTTCTTGCCTTGACTGGCCGCAGCGACCAGGAAGCCGACGAACTCGAGCTTTGTTCCTTTAACTTGCCCTGCAAAGCTCTCATATCCTTCGACCCTGTCCAGCTTGGCATTGACTTCGTCGCTCAGGACCTTTTGAAGGTTTGGCGCAATCGCATGAATCCGGCTCTCAGCGCGGCATGCAAACACGCGTAAAGAACCCCCGTGTGATTTGAGCTCCTCAACGTCGAAGACGCGTAGTCCATGGGCCTCCATAATCTTGATGGTGCTGATCAGGGAGAAATAAGAGAAGTGCTCGTGGTAAATGGTGTCAAATTCATTGAGATCAATCAGGCGAAGCAGGTGCGGAAATTCAAGGGTAAGGACGCCTTCCGGTTTCAGAAGGATCCGCAGACCTTCCACAAAATCGTTCAGATCGGGAACCTGCGCGAGGACGTTGTTACCGATAACGAGGTCGGCAGTGCGCCCTCCGGCAGCAAGTTCCTTCGCCACCTGCGTCCCGAAGAACCGCACCAGCGTCGGAATGCCCTTTTCAATTGCGGCCTTAGCGACATTGGCGGCTGGCTCAATGCCGAGAGCGGGAACACCCTCGCGTACAAAATACTGCAGCAGGTAGCCATCGTTGCTTGCCACTTCAGCCACAAAACTTTGCTTTCCGAGACCGAAGCGCGACCGCATCTCGCCGCAGTATTTTTCGCAATGCCTGAGCCAAGAGTCGGAGTACGAGGCGAAGTAGGGATAGTCGCTGAAGATGTTTGCCGCGCTTTCATACTGTTCCAGTTGCACCAGCCAGCACTTCTCGCAGATGTAGACGTGCAGCGGGTAGTAGACCTCGCCGCGATTCAGATCGGCAGCCGAAGGATAGGTTTCGCACAGCGGGGACATGCCCAGATCGACGAACGTCCTATGCAGCCCCGCGCCGCAAAAGCGACAGGTTCCGGTGGTGGTTTGGGTGTCGACTTGCTGAAGCACTGTAACCGTGGCCATGGTCTGTTCCCGATCCCTCTCAGCCGCGGACGGAGGTCTCGGCAAATTTGCCGATCCAGCGCAAATCGCTGTCCAAGCTTCCAGCCTGCTGCAGACGGTGAATTTCGCGGATACGAACGTAGCGCCCTTGCTCGACTTCCGCCGCGGTCAGCCCAATCCTGCGATACGCGTCGTAAAGTTCCCGAGCACCTTTTCGCGCGGTCCATAGCGGCCGAAATCCCGGGACAAGACGGCTGATCTTGTCAAAGCTGACGCGATAGCAGCGCAGATCCGGGCCGCCGCCCGGGGCGTACTCGATGCGGCAGCCAGGAACAACCTCGGCAACGATATCCGCAAGTTCCCGGATGCGGAAGTTCTCGTCATTGCGCCCAATATTGAAAGTTTGATTGTGAACCGCTTCGCGCGGTGCATCCAGAACAGCGACGACGGCCGCCACGATGTCGCGAATGTGAACGATCGGGCGCCAAGGCGTTCCGTCGCTCTTGATGTAAACCCGGCCCGTGGTGAACGCCGATGCCACCAGGTCGTTCAACACGATATCCAGGCGCAGACGCCCAGACACGCCGTACGCCGTCGCATTGCGCATGTACGTCGGGCTAAATCCGTCGCTGGCCAACTGCGCGATGTCGCGCTCTGCCAGAACCTTCGATTCGCCGTAGGGAGTGACCGGATTCAGATCGGAGGTCTCGTCGAGATAATCGTCTCCGGCGGCGCCGTAGGTACTGCACGACGATGCGAAGACAAAGCGTGTTACACCTGTCTCCTTAGCGAGTCTCGCCAGCCGAACCGACACGTGGTGGTTAACGTCGCAGGTGAGCTGCGGATCGATATTCCCAAGGGGATCGTTCGACAACGCAGCTAAGTGCACGACCGCATCGAAACCTGCAAGTTCGGCTCCCGTAAGGTCGCGCAGATCTTTACGGATTTCGTGGATGCCCGGGGCTGGATCGCCAAAATCGCAATTTGCAAAGAGATCGGTATCCAGTCCGACGACCTCGTGGCCGGCAGTGCGCAGAATGGGTCCGGCAACTGCGCCGATATAACCCTTGTGACCGGTAAGTAGTACTTTCATATCGCGCCTTCACCCTCGATTGACATTTGCCGGCGACTAGATGTTTAGTCCAGTGAATGTGAAGGCTGTGCTCAGTAGAATGAGGTAGAGGGCGGTGAGGCCGGCTCGAGCTTTTGCGTTCAGCCCACTATTTAGAAAGAGTAGAATGCAGGAGACAATTAAGAGTTGAGCTATGGATACGGCATGGTATCCCACGGCCGATGTCGTAAGGTGACGTATCAAGTTGAATTCTTGATCGCCCAGTGGGAAGAACCGTCCGCTGTCTGGCCAAATCGGCGGTCCGAAGTTGCGGCTCCTGAGTGAATAAAGTGTGTACCATGCGTCGTCGTAGTCGGCAAAAGCCTCCCACTTCAAAGCTATGGCAAGATAACCTGCCAGAATGGACCCCACCAAGACTGCAGCGGCAAGGGAAGCGATCGGACGCCAAGCCCGCCGCGTTTGGGGTACGGCAGGTTCTCTACTCTGCTCAGGTATGGGAACAGATCGGCGCCCAGCCACCCAGGCCACGGCAATCGCTGCTGTCCCCGTCATCAAGACATAGACTGCAAGGAAGTGGTCGACGCGGGCTCGCCACACCTCTCTCAGAATTTGCAATAGCGATGGCATCATCTATGCACTCATACCGGGCTTTCATCACGACCCAGGTATTCCATTTTCCCTGCCGGCTTGACGACTCTGTTGCTCGGCAATTGGATACGCTCGCAATCCTCTTGCGCTGGGTTCAAGGGCCAAGCGTCGCTCGCCATCCCATCCAGCAGGCCGTTTTCGCAGAGGAACTCCGCAGCAGCGCGAATAGCAGCAAACCGGAGACCGAGCGCTTCTTTCTAGCCCTACTGCCCTGATCCGTCGCCCGCGCCTTTCGGTTCAGCTACCGATTCCGGCGGTAAAGCGTCCAGTAATCCGATTGGCCTGCCACCGAGTAGTGTTTCTGCAGATAAGGGCGGTATGCCTCTTCAATCAACAGGTCGCTGCTCTCGTGCGTGCTCTCGTAGTGCGGCTCCATGATCAGATCTGCATCGCCGAAGATGCGGTCTGGGTCCGGCAGGTGCGCCATCGTAATGTTGTTGCCGAGAAGAAGCCACGTGCTGCCTCCTGCCGCCGGCTTGCGGCGCAGCACATAGGAAAACGGATTGTGAAATCCGACCGTTGCTACCTTCTCATTCTGCTGCGACGACGATTCCAGGAGCCGTACCCCGTCGTTCACGCACGTCGCATACAAGCGCCCGTTGTCCCCGTGTTTCGTATCCGAATCGGGATTGTCGAAGAACCGGAGCCCGTCCATCTTGTAGCCAGCGATGCTGACGCCCGTAGACCACCTGGCGGGCATACGATATTTCAGCAGAGCTGCCATGCCCACACAGTCCCCATAGAACTGCGCGGCAATGCCTCCCAGTCCCACTGCCGCCAAGACCGCGACGGCAACCTTTTCCCTCGTTTTGGGATGCGCGGCTGCCAACTGTGCAACCAGGACCACAATCCACAAGGTCATCAGTTGGAACCCCGTCTCCAACGCGTTTGTGCTTCGCAGCAGGCCGCTCACGGCAATGGTCGCGGACGCCAGCAGGATGGTTCTCACTCCCTGGCCTCGCCGGAATCCTCCCGGGACAACCAGCAGCACCGTCAGCACGGTGAAAAGGAACAGCGTAACCGCTTCACCGCTGCCGGGCAGCATACCCTCGATCTTCCTGAATGACAGTGACCCGCTTCGGGAGTGAATCGCCAGCCACATGTCAGCAGAAAAAGCCTTCAACGCGAAGCGCAGATACAAGCAGAAGAGCGCGAACACGGCGGCCGCTCCCGCCAGAATCCCCCCCCAACGCCCGAGTTCTTCCTTCCGCAATGGCACAGTCACAAGCAGCAGCAAGACCGCGGCCCCGAGGAAGTTCAACTTCAGAAACAGGAGCAACACCACAATCGCTCCACTCGATACCCCGCCCCAGAACCTGCTTCGCTCATGTGCGAACGCGCACTCCACAAGCACGATGGCCAGCAATGCGTAGCCAAGGCGGTTGTAAATCATAGCGCAACTCACCGCGTTCGGTGTGCTGTCCAGTGGTGCCGGGCAAGTTGCCGTCAGTACCAACCACGCCGTCACTAGCAGCGCCGGAACCACCGGCATCCGTGGCCGCGAAATTCGCCACCCCCAAATCCCAATGCACGCACCGGCGATCGCGATCCCCACCGACAGCCCCTTCGGCGTGCATCCGGTCAGCCACATCCCTCCAGCCGCGATCATGTATACCAGCGGCCCTAGCGCAAGGTAGAAATCCCGGTACGGAACCTGGCCGTTCAGAATCCGCCACGCCCCATCAAGCAGCAGGAGCGCGTCGTTGCCATCCTGATTCACAGGGCCTGTTCCAAATGCGGCAACGCAGGCGAGGTACAGAAATACTGCCGTCGCCAGCGCCCACGAAACCACCGGCACTCCCCTTCGCGGGCGGTTAGCCAGCGCATCAGTCGCGCTAGCATCCCGTCGACCACCGCTGTCTCCTTATCCGAATCTTCCATCACGCCTCGCGATGAATCATGAATCGGGAATCCCATTTTGGCGGCCTAATCGTGACCAGCCTGAAGCTGGATACGTTCGCAATCCGCCTGCGTTCCTCTTAAGGGCTAACCATCGCTCCCGCTCTCAGCTGCCTCAGCCAGCAAGCCGCTCTCCAGGAGGAGCTCTGCCGCATCGTGAATGGCGGCAAACGGCAGTCCTGAGCGCTCCGCAATATCCAAAAGCGAATGTTCGCCGTCGGACAAATTCAGAACCCAAAGCCGGGCATTTACTTCTACGTCAATTGACTCCCCGCCGGTGCTGCGGTACAAGTTTCTCTTCCCGAGTTGGGGCTCACAATAGGGATTCCGGTTAAGATACTTTTTGTTCTTCTCGAGCACGTCGACGATGGATGCGCACAAGCGCAACGACCGAGCCATCTGTTCCGGATGAATGAAGTCGAGATTGTCCGCCGACGTGTGGTACTCGGGAAAGGTCCCCCATACGCTCCGCATCAGGCATCCAACTGGAAGATTGAAACCAGGTGAGCAGTATTGCCGTTCATCATATCCGTATGGTGAAAAATCAAGGACTTCTGCCGGCTCGCCGCAGTGACGCAGGACATGCGCCGCAGCGCGGTCGATCTCCGCATCCCCACGCCGGCTCTTCTTATAATGAAACCCACCGGAGTCGCCCACACAAGTCAAGACCAATCCATGCCGGACGCGTCCAGCAGCCTCCCGATTCCGCGCCAGCCAGGCGATCGCCCCAATCGTCCCCGGAATGAACAGAAACCGATACGAATATCGCAGCGCCCGCCCCGACAAAAGCCGAGCAAGAAATGTTGCCACGGTCAGCCCGGAAAGATTGTCGTTCGCCAGGGATGGATGACACGCATGCGCCGATATCAGGACTTCTTCGGTGGACGCGCCCGGTAGAAAGCATTCAGCCCAGGTGAGGCGGCCATCCTCAAGCGTCGAATCAATGCACACCTCATACTCCGCATCCTGGAGTTGCCGCAATCGATTCTGCGAAAGGCAGAAACCCCAGTCTTCCCGGTAATAGGCCGTTCGATAGGGAATCCAGTCAGGATGTTCGGGAAGAGTGAACAGACGATCTTTGAGTTCGCTGAGCAGAAGCCGGGCGCTGACCGGCACGCTGTAATTCACGACATGAAGATTCGACTGCCGGAAATCCACGACACGCGCCCCGGTTGAATCCTTTATATAGGCATCGCGAATGTTCCATTCCCTGGGAACCACCCAGTCAAAGACTTTCGTTCCACTCGCGACTTCGTGGAGCTGAACAGGAATAAGCTTCTGAATCTGTTTGAAAGTCTCGCGAATGCCCTCGCCCGTAATGCTCCGGCAAATGGGGTAAATCTCCGCCGCAAACCGGTGCATTTCGATGCCAAGGTCCGATGGATTCATTCCTTCTAATTCATTCATAGGGAAACAAAGTCGGGATAACTCCGATCACGATCAGAGATGACTTTTACTTCCGCAGGCCAGACGATTCCGAACGCTGGATCGTTCCAGCGCACTCCGCGGCCGGCTTCGGGGTGATAAAACTCGGACATTTCGTACGAGACCTCGGTCTGGTCCTCCAGCGTCAGAAACCCGTGTGCGCACCCTTCCGGAATGTAGAGCGCACGACGATTGGCGGCGCTCAAGGTCAAGGCAAACCATTGCCTGTAGGTAGGCGAGTCGGGCCGGAGGTCAAGGGCCACATCGTAAAGGCTGCCTTTGGTACAGCGAACCGCCTTTGCTTCCAGCCAGGGTGGCGACTGGTAATGAACTCCGCGCAACGTTCCCCTTCGCTCGTTGAAGGAAATGTTGCACTGCGCAATCCGCGGCGTCAATCCATGGCTTCTGAATTCGTTCTCGCACCACGAACGGGCAAAGAAGCCCCGCGCGTCACGGTTGAATTCCAGCTCGATTGCGAAAACTCCGGGAATTCCGGTCTTCTGAAAGATCATTCGGTGCTTCCGATCCCCGGCTCGCCGCACGCTGAAACTCCGCCGAGTTTCTTTCTTAATGAGCCGGAACCGCGTCGCGTTCGATTCGCGCCGCCGACGCGCGCCGAACTCTCAGCCATTGCTCGAACAGGACCAAGCTAAAAAGTACCTTGTGATGGTCACTTTGCCCCGACTGGTGCTCCCTCAATAGCTTCTGCACGGCCGATGGACGCAGGTAGTGATAAATCAACGACTCACCGTCCATAAGGGAATCGCGCACTTTGCCATTTATGCTCTTCCGGAACCAATCGTCGGTCACGTTGACGGCAAACCCGCGTTTCTTTCTCCGCAGAAACGACTTAGGGAGAAACTGTTCGCAGACGCGGCGATGAATCCATTTCCGCGAACCGTACCGCACCTTAAAGCTGGCCGGCAACCGCTCGACATATTCGACAAGCTCCTTGTCGAGGTAAGGAACCCTGGCCTCCAAACCATGCGCCATGGAAAGCTTGTCGCCGAACATCAAAAGCTCATCGGGTAGCGTGGAGCGGATCTCAAGGTACTGCAGGCCGCCGAGTTCGTCGGTATCGCTCATAAGTGGCTCAAGGTCGCGCCAGCACTCCACAATGGCGTCTCCTGTATTCGCCTCCAGCAAACCTTCCTGAAATAACTCATCGATCTCCGGTCCAGGAAGCAGAGACAGCACATGCTGATAGCGCTGCAGCCTGTCCGGAACGTCGAGCGAGTAGAGGCCGCGCTTCAGTGTCTCATTTCTCGGCAGCCGGGCGATGAACTTCGCAGCCGCGGCCCGCATCCACGGGGGCGCCGCGCCCCATACGGCCCCATAACGTACACCAAGATGACGGCGATACCCGCCGAAAAGCTCGTCCGGACCCTGTCCGATCAGAGCGACCTTTACGTCCTGACGCGCACGCTGGCAAACAAAATACATCGGGACAATGGAGGAAGACGCGATCGGCTCTTCGAGGCACGCAACGATGTTTTCCAGAGAGCCTTCGAATGTCGCCCTGTCCAGTGTGACCGCCGCATGCTGCGATGAAAAATGAGAAGCGGTCGCCTCCGCGTCTCTCAGTTCGTCATCCGAGAAGCTGGAACCGTATCCCACGGTATATGTGCGCCAGGATTCTCCATACAGGTTCATAAGCGCCAGCAACATGCCGGAGTCTACCCCGCCGCTGAGCAGGAGCCCCACAGGAACATCGCTGAGGAGATGCCGCTTCATCGCCTGCTTGTACAGTTCGAGCAGGTCTTCGCATGCTTCTGCATCGGATTTAGGCGGCGACACCGGCGTGGGGTGATATTTGTACCAGCGGCGCACCTTGCAGGAACGTTTTTCGCACACCAGCATCGTTCCCGAAGCCAGCTTCCGGATTCCGCGAAAGATCGTATAAGGAGAGGGTGTGTACCGGTAGCGCAGAAACAGGTTCAGAGCGGTATGATCCACTGCCGCAGTTTCGCGCGCTGTCGCCTCGACTGCACGAATCTCGGATCCGAAATAAAGGCATTCGCCATCGATGCGGTAGTAGATCATCTTGATGCCAAAGCGATCCCGGGCGATTACCAGCTTTTCCTTCGCGGCGTCCCAAATGGCCAGCCCGAACATCCCGTTCAGGTGGTCAAACACCTCCTCGCCCCACTGCTTGTACCCATAAACGATGACTTCGGTATCGGAGTTCGTGCGGAACCGATGACCATAGCCTTCGAGCTCGCGCCGGAGCTCGGGAAAGTTATAGATCTCGCCGTTAAACACCACCCAGACCGTTTCCTCCCGATCGGACATGGGTTGATGGCCGCCCGCCAGGTCGATAATGGACAATCTGCGAAAACCCAGTCCCAGCGGCCCCGCAAGATAGTAGCCCTCGTCGTCCGGCCCGCGATGAGCAATGCTCCTCGCCATCACCTCGAGGTTCTCGCGAAGAACCGGAGCTCTGTCCCCGAAGTTATATTGTCCGCAGATTCCGCACATAGTAACCGGCTATTGCCGCTCTTCCGAATCGCGATCGATGCCCAAGGAATTCCGGTAAAGAAGGAAGCTAAGGCTTCTGAAGAACTGCGACTGCGCCCACCGATGCATCGGGACATTGTCCCAACCAAGCAGAAGCTGCCGGCTGCGAAACGACCCGTCGGCCTTCTGCCATGCCGAAAAATCCACGGCGAGCGCGAGGATCCGATCGAGCGCCGGAAAGCGGCCCTGCAAGAGCACAGCGAGATTGATGCACTCAGCGTAATCGTACAGTTCGCGGCGGTACACGGTGAGCCGCGGACGACGAGAGAACGGTTTCGGCAATCCACGCTCATCGAACAGATTGCCCACGTAATACTCGACGCCGCGCTCAATGGCCGCGGTGCAGGCGCGATCGCCGGTCAGCGCCTCGACTTTGGCCAACGCCTTCAGAACAAAACAAGTGTGAAAGTGATCGACAAAGTCCCTTTCGCCATCGACCGAGTAGTACCAGGAACCATCTGGGTTTTGCGACTCAAGGACAAAGTTGAGATTCCGGCCGGCGATTTCCTGGTAGCGCGGTTCGCCGAAATCGACAGCCGCCCGGGTCAGCAGAAAGCCCCGATAGGCGCTCGCGTTGATCACCCCTCCGTGTTCCTCCGGGTCCGGGTTATACGAGCAGCTCGACGCCGTGGGAGAGGCCGGATAGTCGTGGTAGTCACGGACCGCGTGTTCCGCGATCGACCGCATAATGTCGCGCCAGCGCCGGTCCCGATCGATGCGATGGACTTCAAAAAATGCCTCGTAGACATACGGAACGGTCGTAATGAGCGGAGTCTGAGCCCACATCGTTCCCCGCCGGGTTCCCCAATTGAATGGATAGCCCCAGCAGTAGTTCTCATATCCCGGGCAGCGGGTCGTTTCCAGTACCTCAAGGAAGTGAACCGCGCGGCGGTAGTATCGTTCGTCGTTCAGAACCTGAGAGAGCATGGCGAAGCCCATCGCGTAGTGAGCATCCGCGATGGGGAACCTCTGTGGCTTCCAGAACAGGCTCCGCGCTGAGGGCGCAAAGGCCTCGGAAAAGATCATCGGAGCAACCGCGAGCTTACCGAGCACAGGTCTGCGATAGTACAGAGCTTTGGCGGCCCGGCCCAGATCGCTGGCGAAAAAGCTCTGATGGTCGTACGACGTTTCTCCAAAGCGATCGAGCCAATCCACAAACCGGACGACCGCCGTCCGCACTTTGGCGAGATCCGGGCGGACCGTTTCGGTTCTCTCGAGCACGGCTGTCGTCATGGAATTCAGTTGCCCTCTTTTCCCAAGGCGCTGGCGTTGAAATTGTCCACCCGCTTCAGCCGGAGCAACGAACCAAGAATCGACCGCAGTTTCCGCATCTGCTCTTTGCGATGAAACCGCATCAGCTCGGCGGAGACGGGCCGTTCCACTCGCCGTGCAAAGGCACAGAGATATCCCAGGCCAAGAGCCATCCCGTTCACCAGATACGGACGTTTGGTCATTCGGTACACAACCCGGAAGATTTCCCATACCGGGTGTCCGCCGAGGTAATAGTCCTTTTCGCCATAGGAGAAGCTCGAAGCCAGACGGCCTCGCTCGGCGGTTCCCATGGCGCGATGATGAAAGAAGCACTTTTCCCGGAAGGAGCGCGTTTTCCAACCCATCATGCGAGCAGTAGTCACTGCCATCCAGTCGATTCCACCAGCTTTGTTCGGACGATAGCCGCCGATTTCTTCAAAGCAGCGGCGGCGAAAGAGCTGACACTGCCCGGAGACATGTGTCTGCCCTTCGAAGCTATCGGTTGATGAGCTGTAGCCGTGCTCGCGGAAAATAGTACCTGCCACCCCAAGCTGGGGATCCTTTTGGAACTCTCCCATCAGGAACTCAAAGTGATCCTCATCCAGAGATACGTCGGCGTCGAGATTGCCAATCACCTCATAATCGAGGTCCCTGACCTGTTCCCAGCCTGCATTGAAGGCCCATACCTTGGCGGCAAAATGACGCTCCTTGCGAAGCGGACGGTTGACCAACCTGATCCACGCGTAATCCGCCAGGTACGGACTCACCAGCACCGCGGTATCGTCGGTCGAGCCATCGTTGACGATCACCCACCGCAGGGGAAGAACCGTCTGCCGGATCACCGACTCCAGTGTTTTCTCGATGAATGCTGCCTCGTTGCGGGCGGGAGTCACCAATACATAATCGGCCGGGGAACTTGTCATGATCTACCTCGGGGCTGGACCTTTCCGACGGTAGTATTGAAAACCGCGCCGGAGCGGCTGTCGCTCGATTCGGCCGAGGCATAGACCGAATTCCGATGGTCGGCAAGCGCCCGATCATACATATCTTCCGGTTCGTAGACCGCCACATGGCTGCCTCTGCTGGAAAAACGGAAGGGGACACACAACAGATGCTTCAGCTTTTCTCTCACAGCTTCCTGCCGTTCGGGCGGCACGCAAAAGAGCATGAAACCGCCGCCCCCCGCCCCCAGCAGTTTGCCTCCGATGGCGCCTGCGCTCCTTCCGGCCTCATAGATCTCATCGATTGCCGCGTTGGAGATTCTTCCGGTTAGCGAGCGTTTGATCTTCCAGCCCTCATGTAGAAGCTGGCCGAATTCATCGATTGGACGCCGGGAATCGACAATGATCTCTTCTCCCCGATCGACGATTTCCATGATTGCCTCTAACTCCCGCTGCTTTTGCGGAGTAACCCTTAGCTGCTCCTGTGCGACTTCGGATGCCGTTCTTGAGAATCCGGTGAAAAACAGGACGAGGTGCTGCTCCAGCTCTGCAATCCTACTTTGCGACGCCAGGATTCTCCTGACCTCAAACGAGCCGTCTTGGAGAAAGTCTATTCTGTTGAAACCGCCATAGGCCGCGCTGATCTGATCCTGAGCCCCCACTGCCTCTCCCAGAAGGTTCTGCTCGACGTGGATGGCCTCCCGTGCCAAGGTTTGCTTGTCGCGCATCTGATTTTTGAGCGCATAAAGACCAAGAAGCAACCCAACCGTGAAGGCCGAGCTGGTGCCGAGGCCCGTCCGGGCTGGCAGATCGGCAATGTGATGAATCTCGACGCCTTCGCTCATACCAAGGTACTGGAGACACGCACGAACCGAAGGATGCTCGATCGCGCTGTTACTGACGACATTTTCCACCTTCGAATAGGAAACCCGGCTGTGATACTCGAAAAACGGTGGCAGACGTCGACACGTAATATAGCAACTCTTGTCAATTGTGGTGGAGAGGACGGCCCCGCCGTGCTCACGGGACCAGACCGGATAGTCTGTCCCCCCGCCGAAAAAAGAGATCCGCATCGGCGTGCTCGTGATGATCATTGCTTCATCCTTTTGCGTCTCGCATAACGACCTAAGCAATCTCGGTAACTCCAGTTAGCGATGCCGCCAAATGGCATACCGTTCCTTGTGCCGCATGAAGTGTACTCAGCCAAAGTTGCTCGTAGCATCCTCGTGAGTTCTAAACTGCACTATCCCAGTATTTCAACATCGACGAAACAGTTTCCTCAATCGACAGTAGGGGTCTCCAGCCTGTTTTCTTAGAAAACTTTTTACTGTTTCCAAAGATAATCTTCTCGTCCGATGGGCGAATTAAGCGTCGCGAGATCTGAATCTTTGAATTCACTCCCGACAACCGAATCGCGGTCCGCAATAGTGTCCCGATCTCCTGTGTTGATGTTGCACATAGATTGTATGTCTCTCCCGGGGCGCCCTTTAGCGCCGCAAGATAGAAGCCGCGTACTGTGTCTGTAACATCGAGAAAGGCCCGGCGCGATGTGAGGTCGCCAACTTCGATTACCGGCGGCTGCAGGCCTTTTTTAATACGAACCAATTGCCGGACAAAATCCGACGGAGCGTCATCGGTTTTTCCGGGCCCCGTAGTGTTAAACACCCGTAGGTTGACTGTTGGAATCTTGTAATCGAGAAAATACTCCCTGGCCAGCAAATCCAGGCAGACTTTGCTAATTCCATAGGGATGAAGGGGGCGCAGCGGTTGGTCCTCGGTGACCGGTATGCGAGACGGCGGAACATACCCATATTCCGCGCTCGAGCATGCCGACACGACAACGGGAGGCCTCTTCATGTATCGTACCGCTTCAAACAAGTGCAGCGATCCCATAATGTTGGATTCAAACGTCCGAACAGGGTCGGTCCAAGAAACCATGGGTAGGCTCTGTGCTCCCAAATGGAAGACATGTGAAGGTTCGTAATCGTTCAGAATTTGCGATACACGCTGGCCGTTCCGTAGATCGCATTGCACAAAGTGCAGCTTCGCTGCCGTTGGGAATGCGGTGCGGCCCTCCGCCAGATAACTTCCAATGACATCCCATCCGCGGGCATGAAGGAAGCTAACCAAGTGAGAGCCAATAAATCCCTCTGCTCCTGTGACAAGTGCTATCTTCGTTTTTGACATGACAAACTTTAGCTCACAATCTCGGCCAAACTTGCTGAAGGCACGGAACGCGATCTGGCAAGCAACGACCAGAGCGACACGAGGTCTTCGCGCATCTGAGGTAGAAGCAGCGAGAGTAGGCTGCCAAGCGTAAACCCTAGAGCGGTAACCAATAGTGCGGCGACAGCTCCGCGAGGGGCAAAGTAGTGCAGCGCAACTTGCCCTGAAGAAGCACCCATAAGGCACAGTAAGACCGGGTAGCGAATGGCCTGACAGAGCCGGCGTAGAGTGATTTTCGTACCGCGAAAGCTGAACTTGAGTATTCCGGGAAAGATGAGCAGGAGAACAATGGAACTGCAGAGCGCCACATAGCGGATACCAAATGGAAGGCCGAGGGCATAGCTGCCAATCATAATGGGAGCAAGGACAAGCGCCATTTGTAGCAGGCGTAGCGATTTTCCGCGGCTCACGAACAGCCACACGGTCGCATCCATCAGCAACTGGCCTAAAGCGAAGATAGCAAGGAGTTGAAAAACAGGCGCTGCTTCGCGCCAGCGGCTTCCCAGCGTCAAAACTATGACGGGGTCGGCCGCCACAAAGAGATAGCCAAAAATGGGCGCACTGACCCACATAATTACATTCACCGCACGAAGGTAGTATCGCGCGAGACGCTCGGGATCGTCCTGAACTCTGCTGAAAGCCGGAACCGCAACGGCCCGAGCAGGGGCCCCCAGTTGGCGGACTGGAAGCATCAATAGATTGTAGGCTCGTGAGTACAGGCCGAGCGGGCCCGCTCCCCAGTGCCATCCGATCAATATGCTATCGGCGCTTCGCGTTACATTTAGGATGAGGTACGATGCAGCCACGCTTCCGCCAAAGGAAATTAGGGACCCGACTTTGGCATTACGGCGCGGTGGTCCCGGTACCCAACGTGCCATCAACCAGGTCATCGCCATGCCGGTGAAATTTAATGTGAGAGGAAGCGCAACTAACGCCCAGTAGCTGGCCCCTCGCCAGGCGAGAACAATGGCGAAGGGGACGGCGATGGCATACGATGTCACATCGCGAATCGCCAACGATATAAACCGCATCTGGCGCCTCAGAAGGGCATCATGCTGCACCCTCAAGCCACCAATAAGAAATGTCAATGAGCAAACAAGGGTGATATTGACAAGCCGCGGTTCGCGATAAAACCATGCCAACAGCGGTGCAAGTGCCGCGGTAATGGACATGAGCCCTGCACCGATACCGACATTGATCCAAAACAGTGTGCTAACCTGCTCATGGCTGATCTCCGGGTGTTGGATCGTCGCTTCAGACAAACCCAGGTCGGCAAACGCCTGCCCCAAGCCTGTAATGGCTGTAACCATAGCCACTAGCCCGTATTCTGCCGGGACTAGCAGCCGCGCCAGCACAACCGTGGCTACGGATTGAATGAGAAACTGTGCGCCCTGCGAGGTAAGCGTTAGCATTCCTCCGCGCACGGATCTGCCGCGAAGGTCCGCATGCAGATGCTTGGTACTAAAGGCGTTTATTGCCTGTTGTTGAAAAGCCATGTGTGGTCGCTAAGACTTGGATCGGTTGGATTCAAAGCGTAGTCGTTGAGGGTGCGCGGCCAGATTGGCCGCGGCTCCTTATCAGGGGGTCTTCACGTCGAGTGAGGTGCTGGATACATCGCGATTCAACGACTTCCCGAGATCGGGTAATTGAAGCAAGCCGACATATGCACTTACGGTCATCTGACCCACCATGTCCCAAGAATGCCCTTCGCGTGCGTAGGCGATTATTTCCGGCCGTCTGTTGTTCAGGTCTGCATAGAGGTCACTCGCGAAGTACTGCTCGATAACTTTCGCTAAGTCATCCGGATTCTCAGCTTTGAACAGAAAGCCGGTCTTGCCTTCCACGATCTCATCCTTCAGAGATCCCACATCGGCTGCGAGAACCGGCAGCCCGAAATTATAACCCGTAAACAAAACGCCACTCTGGTACACATGTCGATAGGGCAGAATCAGGACGTCAGCCGCTTTGAAGTAAACCTCGGCCTCCTCGTCTGGTATATGTTCCGCCCTCACCACGATGGATCCGTGCTTCACGTCCTCGTCGATTGCTTCTCGGATAGGTGCCCAATATTCTGAGCAGTTGTCGGGTTTTCCTGCGATGATCAAGGAGTAGTCGCCATGCTTGCCCAAGAGGCGCTGGAATGCAACCACTAAGTGCTCGAGGCCCTTGTACGGTGTAATGTTGCCAAAGAACAACAATGTCTTCGTACTTGCTTGTAATCCAAGTGTCTTCTTTGCCTCATCCGGTGCGAGAGTCGTATGCGGAATCGCGTTGTTGATTCCAAAGGGAATCACCGAGACGCTTGCGCCATGCACGCCGAACTGCTCGATCAGCTCGCGCTTCATTTTTTCCGTATGAACGAAGATATGTTGGCTGAGCCGATATTGGATGCGCAGGGTAAGGCGATTGAGGAACGAATCCTGCAAGTCTCGCGTCCCTGCATTGACATTGTGCACAGTCAAGACAGTATTCTTCCCCAAGAACTGATAATAGAGCATCAGCAATGTGCGATCGAAGAATTCGAATTTATTGTTCCACAGGATGTGAAAGAGTTTCGGCCTCGCTAACGAGACATATCGAATCAGCCTGGCATAATACATCAACACCCTGAAGATCTTTCTCAAGAAGCTTACATCCGGCCTGAGACTGCCTCGCAGGTTCAGAAAAGTCAGGTTCGGCTGGACGCGGAACTGCGGAAAATCGAGTTCATCGCTTCCAATCAGTTCGAGGGCTATTCCCTTGGAAATAAGCGACGTCGCCAAGCCGAACACGTATGGCCGATCGCCGCCGCCTGTAAGTAGCGACACCGCGATCTCAGCCCCTGATCCGTGTGCCTCCGAAACAGGCACCCCCCCAGGGTCTTGCACGCCGGTTTGATCCTTGCGGATATTACGATCTTGTTTCATTTCTTTGCCACTTATGGGCTATTTAGTGCCGGTCATTCGCGGAGAGGGCTAGCCCCTTCGAGCGGCGCTCATAGCCTGTGGTTCCGTCTTGGACACACTGCGCTTTTCCAACACATATAGCGTCTTGTCCCACTTTCTTGCGTATGCTGCTTTGATCTGTGGGAGCACCATCTCAGCCCAGCTAGCATATCTCCTACCTAACAAATGAGAGAGCCAAGCATATTTCCTGCGCAGAGAAGGCGGCTCAAGATATCCTTGAAGTTGCGCCGCCAGACTTCTCAGCTCTGCAGCAGCTTGTGGATGTTCGGGGTAGAAGGCAAAATACCAGTTCTGCAGGTATGTAAGAGAAGCCTTTCGGACGCGCTCGCTATCTTCAAGAGAGCGAAGGTACTGAACATGGAGCTTCAGCGAAAGGAGCAACGAGTCTCTCTTCTTCCTAGAGTTGCCTATATAACTAATACTGCCCATGCCGCTGGCTCGATAGAATATCCCGGTACCCGGCACAAAGCGGGTGCCTTCGGAGGACAAGAGAACCCGGTCGAAATATTCGCCGTCTTGATCGTAGTGAAGTCGCGTGTCCCATGGCCCAGCCGCCTCGGCAAGCTCACGGCTCATCAGCCAGGTTGCATTCTGCATATGAAGGTTTTCGCTCATCTTTTTCAGCAGCCACTCGACGGGAGAAAGATCCTGGCATAGCGAGTTCCGAATAAAGCGAGCGTGGCGTGTACGATAGTAGAATGGGGCCCAAGGCGAGGAGAGAAGGACTCGTTTGCTATCCCCTTCCCGCAGCGCTGCCAGCTGGCGTTCGATCTTATTCGGCAGCATAAGATCGTCCGCGTCCAGTTCTTGAATGTAGTCACCCTGACTGAGCTGAAGAGCGTGGTTGACCGCTGCAGATAGGCCTCGGTTCTCTGTAGATACGACCCTAATTCCTGGGACAAAAGAACGGGCGATTTTAGCCGTTCGATCCGCCGACCCGTCGTCGACAACGATAATTTCCTTGCGTGGCCATGTTTGAGCAATCGCCGACTGGATCGTCTCGGCGATAGTCTCTTCGGCGTTGTAGGCAGGAATCAGAATTGAAACGAGCGGCTTCATCACAGCAAGTGTCCATTAAGTGTTTGATTGTAAATGAGTAATGCGCGTCTAGAACAACGGGTTTCGCCAGAAAGAATCTCTTCTCTTAGTGGCCGCAATATCCGAGCCTCGTTGGCTGTTCATGCACTCCAGACCTCATCTGCCTCCGAAGCACGTAGGTTGAGTTTGTAATGATGCCCCGACACCCATCATCGCAAATTACATTAGTACTCTTCAATCCCACGTGGGTTCTTACTTTGGTAATGGGGGTGATTTATATCACTTCTCTGGTCCCGGTTTGTGCGCTACATTCAACTTGGGCTCACCCCACGTCGATATAGTCGTCAAGCGTATGGGGCGACGCTCGGCTGAGTGGCACAAAGAGCCCGTGTGGCTTGATCTGAAATTACCGCGAAGGGGAGCATGCGCACGGTCACTGTCTCCTGGTATGCGCTTCCGGTTTCTTGAGAGGATTGGCAATGACGAAAATCGTGAAATCCATATTTTTCGGGTTCATGTTGTGCGCACTGTGCGCAGCAAGGGCGCAGACCGTTAACGCCAAATCGTGCAACACGTCCGATGTGCAGACGGCCATCAATACGGCGACCGAGGGGCAAACCGTAACCATCCCTGCCGGATCTTGTACCTGGACCAACGGAGTTACGATCTCAGGCAAGGGCATCACCGTTACGGGCGCAGGGTCGAGCCGCGTCATCGCCTATAGCTCCAACACGCTTTCGCTCGGCACAGGGAGTAAATCGCTCACGATTGCCCCCACGCGAGTGGATGGCACGTATCCCCTTGGACCGAGCACTGGGCAGACGCTTACGGTGGGTGAATTGGGCAATGAACAGAACTACATGACGGGCACCGTGACTAGCTTCAATTCGGGCACAGGCGCGCTGGTGATGAACATCACAAGCGATGCTGGAACCTGTGGAACGCCAGCCTATCCTAATTCAAGCCCATCGAACTGTGCTCGGTGGATCGTATGGACTGATCCCTCCACAGCCACAGTCATAACCGGAAATTCCGAGACAAATCCCCTGTTTACAATCACGGAGGATACGTCGGTTCATACGAATATCAGCGAGATTCAGTTTGCCCCCGGAGCGACCTATCAGAATCAGATTTTTTCTCTTCAATATCATTCTGGCGGCCAAGCGATTCTTATTCACGATTTGAGGATCACCGGCAATCCTAACCTTGATGGAAATCCCAATGGCGTCCGTGACATGATTCTCAGCGACACGAATCGAGGAATTATTTGGAACTGCTCCTTTGACGGGTATGCCTTTAACCTCAGCACAATGGCTTCGTTGACGGTCAAGGACGCAGGCAATGTCACCGGCAACTCGTGGACCTCAGTCTCAAATATGGGCAGCCTGGACACGACTGGTCAGGGAGAACTGTTCATGGAGACGAATGATTTTGAGGCGTTCGGCTTCGCAATCGGAATTGACGACAATGGGCGCATTGTATCCCGCTACAATTTTCTTGACAACGCGGGTTTAATGGCCACTCACGGCGCGGATACAAGTAATTACGGGCAGAGATTTTTTGAGGTATACAACAACATTGATGTCTTCAACGCATACAGCAACGGCACGACTTTCAATATCAATGACTGGATTTACTTGCGTGGCGGCACTGGACTGGTTTATAACAACACGATTCCCGCGTTGATTTCAAGCGATTACGGTACCAAGCCTGACATCAATATGACTGTGATGAACCTGCAACGGAATGGCGGTCCCGATGCGTGCTGGGGGGCAGGTCACTCTTCTCCATCCGGTCAAAACTATCATGCGCCGCGCCAAGTAGGATTCGGCTACGTAACTGGGACGGGAACGGCTTCCTATACAGGAACTTCGCCAAACCCTGTTTACACGGTCAACGGAGCAAACGATTCGATCACCTATGTAGGCGATTCGGAGCCGTTTTATATCTGGGGAAATACGCGCAGTCCTCTGAATGTTTCGATTTCGGATTATGGCAGCGGCGGAGGATGCACAAATTACGACTCCTCCAGCAATTACATTGTGGCTAACCGCGATTACTTCAACGGCAGCACGGCCAAACCCGGCTGGTCGCCGTACACCTACCCGAACCCGCTGGAGGGTGGTGGTGCGACCAGCTCGAACACTCCTGCCGCTCCTACGAACTTGCAGGCCACCCATAACTGAGGTACATAGGCGCCCCGGGAAACGGCGCCACTCGGATTCTACGATCGGGACTATAGCGGGTCTCCTGCAGGTGTAGACCAAGGCACAATCGCTAAGTGGCTTTTTCATCAAGAAAAAGCCACCTTGAATTCTGTCCGAAATGGCTCATAGTTGCAGGAGAACCGCCGTAAAAGCCCGGGGTTGACGGCGGCCCTCTTGAGCTGCCGTTTGAGGAACTCCCGAGAACTGTGTGGAGCTGCCGTCGTTGCGCTTTTCACAATCGGCGTCTTTGAGGAATACCGATCCGGCTGAGTGCAAGGTCGCGCAAGTCATGGGCAAGTCATGGGCTAAATAGTAGGTAACGCTCTTTCATCGTGTGCGCGGATCGAAAAAGCGGTGGGCGCCTCACTGTTTTTTCCCTTCCGTTCTATCATCGCGTCGATACGGTCCAGCAGATCCAGTCTATCGTCAGAGAACTTTCGTGCAAATAAGAGCTCTGAAGGTCCTTCAGAAAGATCCTCGACCTTTTCTCGCGACTCGAAATATACGATGTGCCGTTCGTTGATTTGTGCCGGATGACTGGCCCCGACGGACCAGTCTTCATACACCAGGTTCCCGCGAGCCTTGGACAGAAACTCGGAGTTGCCAAGAATCGTATGGATGAAAGCCTCCTCGGGAGCAAACGTGTCCTGGAAGAACCTTGTGATCTGCGGATTCTGTTCGGCGAAACATAGAATGTATTCACATGCTCGGCGTGTAAGCGCCCACCAAGTGCGCCCGGAGTACGGTTCCAGACAACCTAGATACATTCGATAGTCCCTCTGTGCCAAGCCGATTTTCGCCAGCGCGCGCGATGCAAATCTTCGAACGGGCTTGTCAGACTCATACCTGATTGTGGTCACGCGGGAAAGGGGTTTACCCGGCGCGGGCACCTTGATGATGCGTATAAATTCCGAGCCCCTGTTCGCTTCCAGAAAGCTCTCGATATACCTGCGGCTCCTGATCGGATATTCACTTCCGCTCAGAAGAAACAGATACTCAAAGCATCTGGAATCGTTCAATGCTCGCTGCATGAGACGCAGAGTTGCCCGAACTCCCGAGAACTCAGCCCAATACACCGATATGCGGTCGTCAATAAAAGAGACGTTCTCTCCTTGGAGGTCCGCGAAATTGCGGATGTCTCTCTTCTTATCGATATGAATGAAGAATGCTGAGTCATCCGACGAGAGTAACTCGATCTCCCTCTTCATGAGCCGCGGATTCCTGTAAGCGAAGAATAGGTATGCAATCTTCATGGCGCCATTCGTCCCATGGGGAACCCAGTGTGCGTAGGACTAAAACATTAAATCCGGGGTACAATCACCTGCTGCAGATTGCTTCGGAGGGCAGTTCACTGTGAGTTGCGTGCGCTACGGCATCTATAAAGAGCCGCTGCAAAAGTTCCAAGGTCAACACCTTATGGAGCTCGTTCGTGTAGTTTCGATCTCCGCTGACATGACCCCGCACCACTGACTCGAGCCCCTTTCGTTCGATATAGGGTCTGGAAAGAGCGCGCTCGTCAAGCAGGATCTCCTGGAGATATGCGGCCAGGGCATTCCGGTACCAGGTGCGGAAATGGAAGGGCTTATGCCGTCCCAGGAAAAAGCGCTCCGGGTGCAGCGGTGAGAGAGCGTGATCGAGCCTTGCCAGCCATTGCGGCATGCCCATGTCATATGCGTACTCCGCCTTGAACGAAAACTCGTGCAGCGCGCGGGAAACCGCCCCGAAGAACGGCCCTCGCTCTTGCGCCAGCCCACGGTCTGTCGCGATTCCGAGCAGAGCGGGGTTCCCGTCGCCAACCAGCCGAAGGGATACCTCGTTGCTGCGCAGGGCCGGCGCCGGCGACCGATAGACGGTTCGTACAAAGTCGTTGTCGAGAAACGGAGATCGCATAGTAACTTGGGATTGCTCAAGTGCGAGCACACCGTAGAGACACCACGGCGCTTGTTGGAAAGCGGCAAACGTAACCGGATGATGATGAGCGGTCCCATTGAACGTCTCCGCAGCCTGGCCAACGTGACGAAGGAACTCCCGGCAGAACAGCCCCGCAGCAGGCTCCACGGGCTTGAATGCACGGACCCCACGCAGGATCTCCCCCCCATAGTTTCCCGTCATTCTCACTGGGGCAATTTCGCGTGCCTTCTCGTTGAGATAGAGGTCGGGAGCGCGGCTCACGTCGACACATCCGTCCGTAAGGTACACCGTCCGTTCCGCGTAGCTTGGAAAATCCGATAAGAACTCCTGGCCGGCCGTAAGAATCTGGAAAGAATGGCCGCAGGTTTCCGCAACCCGCCTCGCTACGCGCACGTCTCGGTTTTCGCGAAACATGCTCCCGAAGGTGTAACAAGGAAGGGACATTGTGGCTGGTCTACGGCAGGCCAGAATCATTCGCGTGTCCAGGCCTCCCGTCAAGGACATGCCGATTCGCTCGCGGCTCACAAAATACCTGGGCAGGTTTCGATCGAAGACCGTGCGAAGCTCTTGATAGTAAGGTTCGGGATCAAGCTGTTCCTGTTCTTCCCACTCCTTCGGCTGGAAATAGCTGTCCTTCCGCACGAGCTGTCCATTGCGGAAAGTCCATGCCGAAGCCGGCGGCAAAACCTGGATACCTTCAAACAGTGTTCGATTCTCCAGCACGGCCCCGCAGGAAACGAATTCTCCGAGTCCCCTTGAATCCAATCGCCTCAGTTCCGGCCGCACGGCTAGAATCGCTTTGGCCTCAGCTGCGAAGTAGAAGGCATCGGGCGACTGGTGATAGTAGATCCGGTGCATCCCGTAGCGATCGTTGAAGAGCACCGTGGTTCCGCGATTGCGATCTGCCAGGAGCCCGTGAAACCTCCCGTTCAGTCCCGCTGGAAAGGCCGGGTCATCTTCGTAGAGGTGAACCAGATACGAAGGCCCATCTACTTCGAGCTCATGCCCTCGCGCCTGCACGCGTTGGGCCGTACCCGGTTCCGGATACTCCTCGCCCGAAAATGCCAGCACTACATCTCCCCGCTCATTTCGCAGGGGCATTCCATCGGAGAACGAGCCCTTCTGGGCAATCCACCCCATGTATACACCCTGTGATTCGTCGGCCCATGCACCTGTGGCGCAGAGTCCCTCATGAAGCAGAGCCCCCACCATTTGCCGAACCTCCCGCTCTGCACGTTCGGGTGGTATGTTGGTTATACATCCGACAATTCCTGGCATGGCTAGTTTTCTGCGTCCAAAGCGTGTTTCCTTTGCCTGACCCTTTTCATGAACCTTGAAGCGGTCGCCGTGAAAACAAGGCGCTGATGAGGTCGAGGTGTTCTCGATGCTCTCTGAGATGGCACGATTGAATTCAGCGACGCGAACATCTGGCAACTTTCCTATGCGTTTTCAAGGCCAGGGAATCTTCGTGTATACCAGGAACGACGGATTTTGCGGTATGTGGCAGCCAACGGCTCGGGAATCGAATCAGCAATATCGTGTTGCAGTCCGAGCCGGAGGGCGATCCGCCCCCGGAGCGTCAAGGGGATGTAGTACCGGGGCACATCAACCTTTTGGAATCCATTGTGGCGCTTGAACTGTGCAAGACTATCCTCTTGCTTTTTCCTGTAGGAGAAATTTGCATACCATAGATATGAAATGCCGCGCTCAGCACAGGATCGAACAGTTTGGGCGATCAATGCATTTGTCGGAGCCTTGTCGCGGTGCTGGAACATCGATAAAATATGCATTAGTCCCGCCTGGCTCCGATCCTCACTGGTCACCAGCTTCACGAAGCCAATCAGACTGCTTTCAAAGAATGCGCCGATGAAGATGCTACGGTCCAGAAAAGTCGCTTTCATCCTGTGCAAAGTCTCCAAGTCCTTCCCGTAGTGCGGGAAGCGTCTGCCCTGACGCATTGGAGACTCGTTATAGATGATAGATATCCCCTTAATCAGATCGTCGTTGAAAGGCGCTTCCCGAACTACGACGCCGTTCTTCGCGGCCTTTCGGGCTTTGTTCCTTGCCTTGAAATCAATTTGCTTTGTCATCCAGTCATCAAAGGTGGAAATCCGGAGGGCGGCTATGTTGTCCCATTCCATTGGAAAGCTATATTTCGGTGAAGTATCGGATAGCGGCTGAGTGAACGTGAAAATGTCAGCGCGGGTGTGAGATATTCGGAGGGCTTCAAGCGCCGCCTCCGGCTCCTCCAAAAAGTCGTAGCCCTCCGCATCCAGCTGAGCGATTCTTATCAGCTTCCCTTTAACTAGCGCTTTCTTACCGCAAATCTCCATAATTTGCATGCGATTCTCATGGGCGGCCGGGTGGCGCCTCGACGAGGGAGCGCCGCAGTGTACGGCAGCCAATCTCAGGTTGATTTCAGTGCTCAGACCACATAGCGGTCCGCACTCCCGTCACCTCTAAAGGAAGGTTGCGCAATCGTTTCCTGTTACCAGTGTTATCGATGGCAGCGACACTTTCTGCCCGGTTCCTGGTGCGATCGGGAACGGACACCGCGCTGATTAGGAACATCATGTACAACAATCCGCCCCCGAATGCTGCTTCAGACATGTTGTAAAAGACGATTGCCAGCCACGTCGCCAAGCCGAGGGCCGCTAAGCTGGGGGAGGCGGTCAATCTCCGGCAAATTCTCCTATAGCCCGCAATCAGGAATCCGATCAGAAGGAGCACACCGATCAGCCCCAGCTCAAGGTAGACTTCAAGGTACCCATTGTGTGCCTCATTGATGTGCCCCAGGCCGGAATTATTCCAAAACTGATCGAGGCGGGAACCGAGCCAGAAGCTTTGATAGCCCGTCCCAACGATCGGGTTCGTATGCATGCCGAGCAGAAATGCCCAAATCTTCGTTCTGTCGGTAAGCGTCGGATCCTTACCGACGGCTTGAGCCATCGAGCCGCTCAGTCCGAAGCCGAAATTTAGGATCAGGTAGAGACCGAAGGACGCAGGAATCAACACCTTTAGAAACGCTGGGCGGCGCCGGAACACTTTGCTCCGAGTTGCTGCGATGACCAGGCATCCAAGCAGCAAACAAATGCGCGAGGTCGTACTTTGTGAAGTTTGCAATAGCAAAACCGTCATGGCAAGGAATACGGCATTCAAGGCGAGAATTCGTCGCGTTCGCCATTGGTTTCGTTCGTGCCATCGCGTCATTGTATCCCAAAACAAGAAGAGCCCACTGACAAGACACGCCACGCCGAGCATATTCTTGCTCGTTGTCACTCCTTGGTAGAGTCCTACCCCGGTCCACGGGTCAAACCCCCTCCCGAGATCGGGATAGTATTTGTCTAACACGATAGAGAGTGGGACCAGCAAATAAGTCAACCGTCTGAGGACTGTTCGAACTGCAGCTTCTGGGCGCGGATCTGATAGAACAACGAGAATTACGATGTAACCTCCGAGATCGCGAAACCATCGCTTGAAGGCGACGAACGGAAAGTCGGACCAGCAGGTGCTGATAAGGGCGAAGGATAAAAATGCCATTAGGGCCAGATTCCGCGAGAAGAGACCGCGCCACTTGAAAGACCGCGACGTCAAAATGCCAATCGCCAGAAAGATCAAAATGAGATCGATGATGCGGTCTAGGGGATTCCCCTCTACAAGAGCTTGAGCCGACTGTCCCATACCGCCGCCCAGCCATTGTGAAGGCAACCTGGAACCAGCAATGAACATCCAGATTACCGGTACCCACAGAGCGAGTGAGGTTCTGGGTTCACGGGCTGGGTCAAGGATCAGCAGCCCAGCGAGAAGTACAATCCAGAGTATGAGCGCTACAAAAGGGGGCATTAAATCACCTTGTACCCGTCGGCTTTGTGCCGCAAGATACGAACTGCGGGTTCTCCCCGTCGCTCAAGCCTCGATTCTTCGCTTCTTGCATATTGTTCCCGCTAAAGACGATCGCGCCGGCTCGCGCGTTCTCAGACTGTCGGAAGTAGCGCATCCTGAAACCGCAGTAGCCGGCAACACTCTTGGTTACGAAAATGCCTTCTCCTGGCTTTTCCATCAGCCGTGACGGCATTCAATAAATCAACTGAGCACCAAAAAAAGCGTCGTGCTCTCCCGCCTGAGTGACACGCACTTGCTCGAAGATTCTGTCCATAATCTTCGTCGTCAGGATGATTTCTCGATATGGGATCGGCACTGGGCCGCCGTCTTGAATCGAGCGATAAAATGATTCAATCAAGTATTTCATTCCTGCATCCATATGGAAGTCTCGTTTCAAAAACAACGATAGGTTCCCGTACCAATTACTCAATTGCTGCCTTGCCGTTAGTATTGGTGGGATGAAGAAGTCGGCGTAACTTTTGAATTTCGCACCGCCGAGTCGAACTAAGACCTCGTGATTCTGGTCAAGGATAAGACCGTTTTTCGGACCATAGATGCGGAACTCCTGCAGCACGGGCTTCATTTGTGAGGAAAAGGTAAAATAGGCCGTTGTGCCGTCCCCTTCAAACATCATAACCCGAAGCTCATCTACGATTTCCCTTTCGCCGATTCCCTTGAGCAGGGGGCTGGAAAATCCTCTCGCAATCACCTGGGGATCGTCGCCGCTCATGAACTCGGCAACTCTCGCAACTCCATGGCTGATAATGTTTTGCAGCAACTTCCCGGGCAGTCTTCGCACCCAGTGCTGTTTATCCCCCAACACGGCGCGTGCATAGCTGGGATCTCCGAGATCGTAGCCATAGTAGCTTTCCATATGCACGGGGGCTCCACCAAGGTAGCCTTCCTTAATTAAGGCTCTCATGCGGCGGGCGGCGTGGGTAAACTGGTAGTTATGCCCAACGGTGAGCTTGAGGCCCTTTGCAGTGGCTAAATCGATAAGCTTTCCTGCCTGATCTGCATCGAGTGCAAAGGGCTTCTCAACATACACGTGAGAACCGTATTCCAAACAGCACCTGGCAAGGTCAAAGTGGCTCTCCGGAGAGGTTGTGATGTGAACGACGTCCGGCCGTGATTCGCTAAGTAGATCATGAACCTCTGTAAAGTATCGCTTAATCGGGAACCGCTCAAAGAGTTGCTTCGCCATGAGCGGTTCACGATCGCAAACGCCGACGAGCTCGCAACCGGGAATCTTCAGGATCTGCGATACATGGGAGTCCGCGATCTTACCGCACCCAACGACTCCGACTCTAAGCATTCCGGCTATCCTGTGCGCAACTGTTGAAATAGAGCCGCATCGCGTCCTTCGTGGACACCCTTGGCGCCCATCTCAGCAGCTTCTTCGCTTTTTCGTTTGTAAACCGCGTTTTTCTCCACTCAACGCGCCATCGTCTTCGATTGAACGCGGGCGGCAATTGCCCTCTTGACCACTGGGAATATTTCTCCCACAGATAGCAGAGCCCATAACTTACCAGGTGTGGCACATAAAGCGATCTAAAGCGGCGCACGTTGTTCTTGTATTGATGTAAGAATATTCGACTCGACGGGAGGTCATCGTCGACAACATTGAAAGCCTCTCCGTCGATTCCTTTCACAAGCCCGGCTAGAGCGACCGCATCGGCGCAATTGCTCACATAGGTAAAAGGGATCGCGTTGAGCCCTCCGAGATGCAGGAAGATACCAAATGTATTGACACCAACCCGGCCGGTGATCTCGGGTTTAGCGGAGCCATAAACGCTACCAGGTCTAACCATAACGTACGGAATGCCGAAATCCTTACCGTACTTTCGGACAATCTCCTCTTGCTTCACCTTCGCATAGCAATAGGCGTCGCCGCGTAGTTCGGGGGAGTCTTCAATCGGACATGATTCGTCCAGATACCGCGACTTTTGGCTGTTGGTGTACACAGTAAAGGAGCTAACGAGGACAAACCTTCTCAGCCGTGCGGCGTGGAGACACGATTCAAGCAAATTGCGCGTAGTGACGACAGAGTTCATGAAAGCATCGGGAAAGGACTTCTCGCCGGTTCCGGCAGCCAGGTTGAATATGACCTTAACGTCCTTGCATGCAGCCACGCAATCTGTTTTGGAAAGAAGATTCCCTATGAATAACCCTACCTGGGCCCCTACGGGACGACGTTTCATGACGCCGTCAAGCCGGGTCATGTCACTGGAGGGCCTCACGAAACAGATGAGATTGCGAAACCCCAAGCCTAGCAAGCTCTCCACGACACAAGAACCAATAAAGCCTGCTGCACCAGTTATCAGTAGTCTGTCGTTCGGAGCGACGATAAAGGATTCGTGGGCGCCATCTCCTGGGACGGCGCTCCGCACCGCCACACTTTTGTCAGCCGAAGCCTTCGCGGAATCGCCACTCATCCTCTTGCTCCACAAAGATCTGGCACTGCCACCGATCCACCGATGGTGCTCTCGACGTACTGATTGGGTTCGTAAGATTCAAATTGGCACGACTCTCGTGCTTCATAGACTCTCACGCGTAGCCCGGGTAAGGCGTTCCCATCGTCGCCTGCCGGATTGACGTTTACCCCTTTCAGGCCGGCATCGTGCGCGTGAAATACCACCGAGCGACGTTTCCGAAACCAGCTGCATGTCTGTCCGGCTGTTGCAAACCATGCACCTTGGCTCTTCAACTCGGCGACGAGTTCCCGATAGCTACTTTCCCAATTTCTTTCGGGGGCAAGGCTGCGATCGTGCCAGTTGACGGTTATGCACCCCCCCAACTTCGCAACATTTCCCACTATTCGTTCAAGCATCGATACCGCGCACTGTTGGGAAAGGTTCAGGCAGGTCGGGTAATACAGAGCAGTATCCATAATGTGCATCGGTAACTCGAGGAGATGTAATGCATGAATTGGCTTATACGCTTGCGTCGTGCCGGAACGATATCCAACGGTGTCCCTGTAGCCAACGGTAGAGTCGTAGGCAGCTCCGGCATTCTCTAACTCCATCGGCGACTGCTGATCGTAGTAGAGCCAATGCATCCTCACGCCGATTTCCGAAGTCTTTGTCAAACGCCGAATCTCACCGATCTCTTCGCGACCTTTGGAACTGTCGATCCATGCATCAAGTCCATGTAATCCGACCTCACAACCTGCATCCCCGATCTTGGCAATCAGATCTGCGATGTCTTTGGCCCCATACCCAGCGGCGCGAAGTCCCGGCGCCATGCCCTCAGAACTCCTGCCGGGATAGCCCTTAAAAGGGATCAGGAAGAAAGTCGATGGAAGTCCCTTTTCCAGTTCCAGATAGCGATCCACAAAACCGCGCCAGGGATCCTTCGCGAGACCCAAATAGACGAATGGCAGTTTAAAGGCAGCCACCCAATTCGCGGCCAGATTCCGGACGGAAATGCGCCCGCGAGCCAGGTTGCGCATCGAGCCAAAGAGCGCACGATACAGAAAGCCGAACATCGTATGGTCCAACTTGTGCTTCACGATCGACGGATGATCGACGTCATGGGTCAGGCAAGCTATGAAACGATAACCGGCTGGAATAGCTGGAATCTCAACCAACCCCGCTCCGCTAGCTAGGATCAGGTCGCGCAACAGGCCAATATGCATTTCCAGCGTCGGAATATCCGCATAATCCAAAGGCTGACCGCGTGTCAATAAAGTGGCCACTTCAGCGAAGAGGTCATAGCCTACACGGGCTACCGTTCTGCCTTTTGAATGACGTACGTACATCCCGGCCTGCCGGGGATCGTCATCGGCCTCAAGCCCAGCTCGCTCTTCTCGGAACGTTACGCTACCTCCATAGATCGGAATTCTGGATCCCTTATATAAAAGTATTCTGTTGGCACCTCTGGGACTAAG
>PMYF01000008.1 GCA_003171295.1 Acidobacteriota bacterium
CATCCATCTATAGGGGGCGGGCCGATGCCGGCGCTGTGGCGATTTCGAGCC
This sequence comes from Acidobacteriota bacterium, assembly GCA_003171295.1. Classification (GTDB taxonomy): domain Bacteria; phylum Acidobacteriota; class Terriglobia; order UBA7540; family UBA7540; genus Bog-366. Next base: position 52 of record PMYF01000008.1, read on the forward strand.
CCAAGTGGGTGCACCAGCTTGCCAGGTTTGGCGGCCTGTTGCCGCCAGTCTTTGACGAACAGGTGAGGCATATTGGTTCATACGTCAGACCGCTGCNNTGCGACATGGTCAGGAAGACATTCAGCCGAGGGGCCAATGCCGCACTGCTTGGCGAGAGGTTGTTATGCCTGGGAATGACCTGCGAACGCGTTCTCTTCAACACCGAGCTTTATGAGAAATGCGCACAAGCATATGTCATAGCCAAAGCGTCCGGCAACCAGATCAGGTTCATACCGGTGTGGGTTCGACTGATCGCAAACCATCGCTTATTGAGAGACGAACGCCGCGCTGCCGGAAGTTATCGCAATGGTTGTATCCCTGAAAACATAAACACATATTGAGTTGGGCAGCGAACTGGAGCTGCTCGATCGCTACCGCCGCGCCACAGAGCGCCGCATCCGGCAAGCCAAGTTCCCTGTTGTCAAAACCCTCGATAGCTTCGATTTCCTCGCTATCTCCTCGGCCAACTAGACGCTGGTGCTGGACCTGGACCGATTCGGTGAGGGCCAAGTCGGATCGCTGCAGGATGAGCGACGATGCACCCCGAACACGGCCGCCTCCTGCGTAGAGTTATGCCAGGTTCGAATTGCAAGGCGCTAATCTGAGCAAATACTGCCGCAGAGCACATCAGCGTTGCCAAAAATAGCTCGCAACCACCTGCGGAGGTCCCGGATCTCCATCTACGATATTGGTTCTGATCAACAATTCCATGTTTTTTGCATTCCAATCCCGCGGCGCCTTTGTTGAAAAGTCATCCAGATATAGGGGATTGGTAATGAACTCGCCGGCAGCGTAGGTGGCTGACGGAGTCACTCCCGCCACCACAATGGTCGGCTGTTGGGTTTGCGGATCGAAGATCCTCGCCACCACTGCGTAGTCCTCTAACAGAGGCCAATGTGCCTGCGGTACCTCGCCAATCCTCACTCCCGGCTTCTGCCGGTCTTCGATCCACCATGACAGGCTTTTCGGGTCCATTTCAAAATGCAAGCGCATGGATTGCGTGGTGCGAATCGTCCAGTCGTTATTGAAAGCGCCCAGGAGCACAACCGGGCCCTTTTGCAAGTCGACAAACGTTGTGGAGGCTTCTCCGCGGATGGTATAGGCCTTCTTCACTGCATTCAGCAGCCCGGCCACATTGGCCAGGGTTTCTGCATCCGCCAGTACCGCTACCGGCATATCTTTCGGATAGTCGCCATTGGGACCGAGCTTCATGGAAACACTGAAAGGATTGCGGGAAGGATTTGGATCCAATTGGACTCGCGTTGCCCGCATCTGCCCCATGCACAACAGCACCGGATTGGGCGAGGTCACCACGGGCGACCAGAAGCGTTCGAAGGCGTCTTGCGCTTGCGGATGCGATGGCCGCAGCAGGAGCAAGGAAGCGGCGGCTACTGCGATCCCCACCGCCAGACCCCAAATCCATCGTCGCTTCCGTGGTGGGCCGATTGCCGCCTGTGCCCCTGAAGCTGCCGGACGCTCCGGTTCTGCCTCAGCGTTCTCCAGATGCCGGGGCGCTACGTCTTCGGCGGCGCGCGGAGATAGGCCGGCTATCTGAAATTCCGGCACATAGGAGCCGGTGGGCAACTCGATTCGTATCTTCGACTGGTTTGCCGGATCGTAATAATATTGCGCAAGTTTCTTGCGCACTTCACCTGCCGCCATGCGAACGACCGGGTCGCTGTTGGTGTCGTAATCCGCATCGCGCTGAAAAACCGAGATGCCGACAAGCCGCTCTTTCAGGGAACCCGAGTTGCCGTTCAGTGTTTCTTCCACCACATGACGCAGCAGCGTCAGGCAACGATGGCTGGTGTGAAATTGCTTGCTGGCGAGCAGCAGGCGCAGTTCCTCGCGAATCGCTTGCCGTTCGGAGTCCGACAACCGGGCTGAGTCTGTACTGTGGCTATCTGAAGGAAAGGGCTGTTCGGTAATCAATGAGAAGGCTTCTGCTTTTTTGCCCGCCATCGATCTTCCACCGTTCTACGGTGCTCGTGTACCGCGGACGTATTGTACGTTCACCTTTAGACCGCTGTCAAACACGTATTTTACGTGTAAGGAAATATCGAATAAATGGTGTAATTTCATTGTCCTACACACTTGTTTTCGGGGCAACGCACCTCCCGGTCGAATCCGATACAACCATAGCGTACCTTGCGCTTGTGTCCATGTTGCGTGCAGGATTGCAGTCGTTTGAGCGGGCCCGCTATTTCCAGTCGCATACGGCGGAAGGGCGGAACCTGCTTGGCAGAAGGAGTTTGAGGCCAGATGAAAATACACAAAGTTATGCGCGCCCCAGCAAGGGCGGCAATCGCCGCTGTTCTCCTTATGTTCGCCGCAATCGGCACGGCGCCAGCACAACAAACCACAGGCGACATTCTTGGTACGGTCATGGACACCTCCGGCGCCGTTGTGGCCGGAGCGGCCATCACCGTCGAGAATCTCGCAACCCATGAGACTCGTACTGCCGTTGCCTCTGATAGTGGGGACTATGTCGTCAACCTTTTGATCCCTGGGACCTACATGGTTTCTGCCTCAGCCAGTGGCTTTCAGAAGTTCGTGGTTTCTTCGGTGGCGTTGTCGGCAGGCGACCGCATTCGCGTGAACGCGCATATGGTCGTGGGCAAGACCACCGAGACGGTTACCGTCGAGTCGGAGGAATCGGTGCTCAAGACCGATAGTTCCGTGCTCTCAACCACCATCAGCCCCCAGCAGACCCAAGATCTGCCTTTGAACGGGCGCAACTTCGTTCAGCTAGCCCAATTGGCTGCCGGCGCCAACGAGGGACCGCAGACCGCTCTTACCAACGGCTCCGAACTCGACGACCGCCGGCAGTCCGCATCGATCTCGATCAACGGCCAGTCCGACGTGCTGAATAACGTAATGATGGATGGGGCCGACAACAACGAGCGCCTGATCGGCACTATCGCTGTTCGGCCATCGGTCGAAGCCATCGCTGAAATGAGCGTGCAGTCCAATACCTACACGGCCGAGGTGGGGCGCACCGGCGGCGGCATCATCAATGTCATCACCAAGTCCGGCGCCAACCAGTTCCATGGCAGCGTGTTTGAGTACATCCGCAACGACAAATTCAACGCAAATCCGTTCAACTTCGGCGCCACCCCGCCCAAACCGGAGGACCGCTGGAACCAGTTCGGCGCCAGCCTGGGCGGCCCCATCAAGAAAAACAAGACATTCTTTTTCGGCAATTACGAGGGCTATCGTTTCATCCAGGGCACCGCGCCCAGCGTGTACCAGGTACCCACCCTTTATGAGGAACAGCATCCGGGCGACTTCTCCGACCTCCCCAACTATTGCGGCACTGGTTGCGCCGGCCCCAACCTCAACCAGTCCCCGTACGTGATCGATCCGGTCGGCGCCGACTACTTCAAGATGTTTCCGGCGCCCAACTCCGGCAGCAATCTGTTCATCGGCGGCTACAAGAACGTCCAGCACAGCACCGATTACGACGCGCGCGTCGACCACGCCTTCAACCCCAACAATCTGATGTACGCACGTTTCGCCTACAACAACGTCTACTCCGACTCGCCCGGTCCTTTCCCGAAAGTAACCGTGGCCGGCATTAAGCTGAATCCGAATTTCATCGGCTATGGTCTGGGCAATGCCACCGATCTGGACTTCAACGGCCTGGTGAATTACATCCACACCTTCAATTCCAATCTTCTGTTGGAACTCAAGGCGTCCTACACCCGCTCCAACAATCAGAGCTATCCCGACACCGATGGGCTGAATCCGAATCAAGCCTTCGGCCAGCCCAATGTGAACACGCCGATCAGCGATTCCACCGGCCTGGCGCCTATCGTTTTGGTCAACGGTGCAGATCTGGGGCAGGTACTCTTCCAGCCGCTCAAGGACCAGGACAATACCTTCCAGTACCTTGGCGCCCTCACTTATACCCGTGGAAGGCACAATATCAAGGTGGGAGGCACCGTTATCCGCCGCCAACTCACATCATTCCAGAGCAGCTATCCTGAAGCACTTTGGGTCTTTATGGACTATCCCGGCCTGATGCAAGGGCAGTATGTGACCAACTCAGGGAGATCCCTGCAACTGGCGCCTCCGCATCTGCGCGTTTGGGAACCAGGCTTTTATGTGCAGGACGACTGGCATGCCGCGCATAACCTGACCCTGAATCTGGGCCTGCGCTACGACCTCTACACGCCTTACACGGAGATCCAGGATCGCATCTCCACCTGGGATCCGGTCAACGCCAAGCTGTTGATCGCCGGGCAGAATGGAGTGTCGAACACGGCCAACATCAAGACGGACTACCACGGGTTGGCGCCCCGCATTGGCTTTGCCTACACCGCCGCTCCCGGCTTTGTCATTCGTGGCGGCTTCGGCATCGGCTACTTCCCGATGAATACCACCTCCAACGCAAATATGAAGGATCCGCCCTTTGCGGACACACTCACAGCGTGCGGGTTCTACAACTGCGGCGCTGGCTTCACGACCTTTGCCGACGGCTTGCCGCCCATCGTGGCCGTCAGTCCCACCACACCCGGCAGTGTCATCTTAAGCGCCCCCGGCGCCTCCATTCCCGATGCCGTATCTCCCAACTTCCGCACCAGCTATATCGAACAGTTCAATCTCACCTTGCAGAAAGACTGGATCGGCAACGTTCTCACCGCAAGTTACGTCGGTCTGCTGGGCCGTCAGCTCGTTGAGTTGCTGCCCGATTTGAATGCTCCGCCGCCGAACACCTCCGCCAATCCCAACACGCTGCGTCCTTACTACAGCCAATACCCGAACCTGGGCACGATCGGCTTTATGCAGAGCGGCGGCATATCCAACTACAACTCATTGCAAACCTCCTTCGAGCGGCGCTTCAAGAAAGACCTCTCCTTCACCGTCAACTATACTTGGTCGCACGAACTGGATGACTCGACCGGCCTCAGCGAAGAGAATACGGGGACTACCGGCGGCTACGCTTCGGTTCCGAGCATGATCAGAACGCGCGACTACGGCAACAGCCCGCTCGATATCCACCATCGCATCGCCGGAACGGCGAACTACGAATTTCCTTTCGGCAAGTCGGCCACTGGCGCCCGCGGAATCGCGGAAAAGGGCTGGCATTTGAACGTCATCGACGTCTGGTCCACCGGAGCGGATTTTACGGTTGTCAACTACAACGATATCAGCGGAACGTATCCCGGAGGAAACAACATGGATCGGCCCAACCAGGTCGGTTCATGGAAACTATCCCACCCGGGCATCGGCCCCAGCAGCGAGTGGTTCAACACTGCCGCATTCCAAGCGCAGACGGCCGGCACGCTTGGCAACGAGCGGCGCGAGCAGCTCTTTGGACCCCATTTCCGCCATTTGGACCTANNGGGTCTTTCAGATAAATCAGCGCTTCAATGTGGAGTTCCGCGCCGAGTCGTTCAACCTGACCAATACCGCCAACTTCGCGTTGCCAAACAACTCCCTCGGCGGCTCATTCTTCGGGAGCGTCACAAGCATGACGTACCCCTACATACCTCGTGAGTTTCAGTTCGCGCTCAAGCTGCGCTACTGAAGCGAAGTGGGACAAACAGGCCGCGGGGTCAACAAGAACCGCGGCTCTGCAACTCACGAAAGGGGATTCCAAACACACGGTTGCAGGGAATTTGCCGCAGGTGGAGTTTGGCGGCAATCCGGGA
>PMYF01000422.1:0-7177 GCA_003171295.1 Acidobacteriota bacterium
CGCCTGAAGGCGCCTTTCGGGCGACTGCTGCACTTCGATGCCCTGCACCCGGCCCGGAGGCTCTGGAAACTGCGGCTGGAGAGTTGCAGGTTGACGGATCTCGAAAGCGCGGTGTTAGGGATCGGACGCGAGGGCGACGTTCCCGGCTCAGAAATCCCCGGTATTTACTTCGATTATCTGCGCACGGGCGACGCGCGAGGGCTGCAGCCCGTGTTCTACCACAACGCGCTCGATATCATCACGCTCGCCGCACTAACCGTGGAACTGGCGCGCGCCCTCGGCGACGCCGGCGCGAGCACGCTCAATTCTTCCGTCGATCTCTTCAGCCTCAGCCGCATCTATGAATCCGCTGGTTCACGGGAGCAGTCGCTCGAGACCTGCCAACGGGCGCTCTCCGCAGGATTGCCGGAACTAATCGAGGGCCACGCGCTGTGGCAATTGGCCCTGCAGCACAAGCGGCAACGCCAACCCGAATTGGCTGCGGAGATTTGGCACGAACTCGCGCGGCGGCCGTCACCACTTGCCCTGAAGGCGTTTGAGGAGTTAGCCATTTACTACGAGCACTACCGGCGCGATCCCAAAACTGCGCTGGAATTTACGCAGGCCGCACTCGATTGTCTGCGTGAACGGCCGGCGCCTTCCTCGCATGCAGCCCGCTTCAAACATCGTCTGGAGAGGCTGCAGAGGAAAGTCGCCCACCTGCAGAGTGCAACGCACCTAGCCGTTACCTAGAGGAAGCCCGGCGAGGGAAAAGAGCCAATCGTGGCCGCTCAGTCCCCTGCAGAAAGAGGGCTCGCCAAGTCCCACCCCCAGCCTCTGCACAACAGCGAGACCAAGTTGACATCCTTGGAACGTTCTTGAGCAAACTGTTAGAATGGCAGGTGGTCAAGTCACGGCCATCGCCCGGAGTGTGGCAGCAACGCGCGTGCCATCGCGCCCAAGACGGAAGCTTTTTGCCGACAGGCCGCAAACATGGCTGAACTTCGCTTAGACCCCTTCACGCGACGCTGGGTGGTGACCGGCAAGCGCCCGGTAATGCCCGACGCTCACGACGAGAGCGGATTGTGCCCCTTCTGCCCGGGTCACGAGCACCTGACGCCTCCCCCCATTCGCGAATGGCGTGACGCGAGGGGGGCTTGGACAGCCCGAGTCTTTCACGATCGCGCCCCGCTCTTCCGGGTAGAAGGAAACACCGACCGAAGGGCCGAGGGCATGTTCGACCTCATGAACACAGTTGGCGCACACGAAATCGTAGTGGAAACAGCGCAGCACGGAGTGACCCTGGCTCAGATCCCCGAGCAGCAGATTGCCCAGACGCTGGAGATCTTCCGCGAGCGCATTCTCGACCTGAAACGCGATCGGCGCCTCCGCTACGTCTCNNCTGGGAACACCCGTCCTGCCGCAATTGCTGGAAATCGAACTGCGGTGGAGCAAGGCGCACTTCTTGAAGCGGGAACGCTGCATTTACTGTGACGTCTTGCAGCAGGAACTGCAGCAGGAAACACGCGTCGTCGATCAGACCGCGGATTTCGTGGCGTTTTGTCCTTTTGCCTCGCGCTGGTCTTATGAATTGTGGGTGGTTCCCGTTCGCCATTCCTCTTCATTCGAGAACGATTTGGTGGAAGGGGGACGCATTGCGTCACTCGCGCCTTTTCTCAAATCCTGCCTGCAACGCGTGGAAAAGCTCTCGCCGAGTCTCCATCTGGTGGTTCACACCGAACCGAATTTGCAGGCATCGAAGCCCACTAAGAACTGGTGGCAGACCTTGCGGGAAGATTATCATTGGCACATCGAGATTCAGCCGGATGTCGAGGGACGGCGCCGCCTTCTGGGTACGGAGGGCTTCAACTTTAACCCCATCCCGGCGGAACAGGCCGCGCTCGTGTTGCGCGCGCTCGAACCCGGAGTCGAGCCGGCACCAGCAGCATGACAATGCAAAGTAGCGTGACTCCAACCTGGAATCAAATCCGCCTAATCGTGTTCGATCTCGACGGCACGCTGGTGGACAGCAAGCAGGACCTGGCGTTGAGTGTGAACGCCATGCGGCAAGACATGGGCCTAAACCTGCTGCCGCTCGACTTGATTGCCTCCTACGTCGGCCACGGCGTCACGGTTTTGGTGCGCCGCGCATTAGGAGAACTTGCTACCGGTGAAAATATCGAAAAGGGGCTTGCCTTTTTTCTGAATTATTATCGGGCACACATGCTCGATCATACGGTGCCCTACCCAGGTATTGAGGAGGCCCTCGGTAAACTCCGGACCCAGAAGCTGGCGGTGCTGACAAACAAGCCTGTTAATTTTAGCCGTGAGATGCTGACTCGACTTGGCTTCGCGCCCTACTTCATGTTCGTGTATGGAGGCGACAGTTTTTCGCAGAAGAAACCCGACCCCATGGGAGTGCACAGAATGATGGAAGAGCTGCAGGCCGGCCCACTTCAGACTCTCATGGTAGGCGATTCTGATACGGATGTGCTCACGGGTCGGAACGCCGGCGTCTGGACTTGCGGGGTCACCTATGGATTCGGCGCACACACGCTGCAACAGACACCGCCCGATCTCGTGATCGATGATCTGCGCGAGCTTCCCCCCTTACTTAACAACCAGCGGAAAGGGTGATGTGTGGGGTGTGCGGGAGGTCGCGGAGGTTCCTGTCTGAGCACGGCGCTCGCCACCCTTACCGCTTCAGGGAGACGGGACTGCCTCCAGGTGATTTGTACGGGGGGCAAGGTTTGCGCCGCCGGGAGCGCGCGGCGGCCTGTCCAACGTGTTCTGGTATCTTTGCATCGAATTGAAGGCGGGACACCTTATGACGAATGGCGTGGATGCAAAACTGCGGGCGTCGCCTTGCCGGCAGCAAGAAAGGAACAGCGCTGTGCTGCGTTTCAGTGGTGCGCTTTGTTTACTGATGGGACTTTGCCTGCTCCCCGGCTTGCCCGGCTTTTCACAGCAATCTGTCACTATGGCGCAAACGGAAAGTACGCCAGCTCCTGAGGCACCCCCCGCAGTGGCGGAGGAGGAACAGCCCGGGCCCGGTGATTGGGCCCCGGAACTGCTTTACGGTATTCTGAACTCCCCCAATGAAGAAGCTCTGCGTGCACTTCTGCGCGCGGCCTTCGCGGCAGGGCCGGCCATCATTCCGCAACTCACCGAAGCGCTCAAGGATGATCGCACCGCCGAGTTTGCGGCGCAGGCTTTGGCTTTCATCGGCGGCGATCAGGCTTTAGACACCTTGTGGAAGTTGCTCGCCGACCCTCGCGACCTCAACTTGCGGCGCTTCACTTACGGGGCGCTGGCAGAATACGAATCACCGCAGGCCACGGACGTGCTCTTCGATGTCATCAACAAGTCCGACGCCGAACCGGACCGTACCGTCACGGAAACCGCGGTCATTGCGCTCACGGTCCGCTCCGACGCGAAATTGCTTTCCCGCCTGCGCGAGGCCGAGAGTAAGCTTCAGGACGTCGTCATCCGCGACGACCTTGACAACGCCCGTGCCGTTATCGAGGCGCGCGCCAAATATTTGGCGTCGCCGGAGGGGAAGAATGCTGGTGGCTCGGTGGACTCCGCCGTTCGGACGTACTTCATTCCGGCACTCGAGATGCCACCTTCTCCGGAAGTTGCTCCGGCTTCCCCCGCCAGAAAGACCGGGGGGAAAGCTGCACCTGCGCCGGCCCGCGCCCCATTTAAGCCGCTCGTTTCTGTAGAGATTCGCAGCGTCACTCTCACCCCGGACAAGAACCGCGCGCTCAGCCAAGTGGTCTTCGAAGACCCCACAGCGATGGCGTACTACGACATTGTCCTGCAAAAACGCTCCGGCGATTGGGCGATCGCCAGCGTCTGGTTGGGCCCCGAGGTCGAGAAGGTAGCCCCCTCTGCTGGACATCCGCCCACAGGACCAAGCCCGCACTGAGGCGCCGGTGGGCGCCGATTGCCAGTGGGTTGCTGCCGAGGCAGCGCCGGAGCGCTCTCCCAAGGAATGTCTGCCGTGCCTAGATTGTTACCGCATAAACGGGATTCCATGAAACACGTCATCGTGGGAACCGCGGGACACATCGATCACGGGAAATCGGCGTTGGTCCTGGCGCTCACGGGGACAGACCCTGACCGCTGGGAAGAAGAAAAGCGCCGCGGCATCACCATCGATCTGGGCTTCGCTCACCTGGACCTGGCTGAAGATCTGAGGATTGGATTCATTGACGTCCCCGGCCATGAGCGCTTTGTGAAGAACATGCTGGCGGGAGTGGGCGGCATCGATATCGTCCTTCTGGTCGTGGCCGCTGATGAATCCATCAAGCCTCAAACACGCGAGCACTTCGACATCTGCAGGCTCCTGGGCATTCNNCTGGAGGTCCAGGATTTTGTCGCGGGATCATTTCTGGAAGGCGCGCCGATACTTGCCGCAAGTGCGCGCTCGGGCGCAGGCTTGAAAGAGCTGAAGAACGAACTGCACCGGCTGAGCATGGCGCTCCCTGCCAAGCCGACTGACCTTCCCTTACGGCTTCCCATCGACCGCTCATTCGTCATGAAGGGATTCGGCGCGGTTGTGACGGGAACACTCATCGCTGGAACTGTTGAGAAGGAAGCCGAGGTGGAAATCTTCCCCTTGGGCAGGCGAGTACGCGTGCGTGGCATCGAGGTCTACAATGCGTCCGCCGACCGCGCTACCGCAGGCCAGCGAACTGCTCTCAACCTGGCGGGCGTCGAGGCCAAGCAGATCACTCGCGGCATGGTGCTGGCCGCACCCGGCTTGTTCCAGCCGACGGGCCGCCTAGATTGTACGATGAACCTTCTGCCCAGCGCGCGCCCTTTGCGGAATCGCGCGCGGGTACATTTCCATTGCGGGACCGCGGAGATGTTGGCCGAGGTCTGGTTGCTCGACGGCAAAGAACTGCCGGCGGGTGCGACTGGCTTTGTTCAACTCCGCCTCGCGGAGCCCGGTTTGTTCGTACCCGGCGATCGCTTCATTGTTCGCCAATTCTCTCCCGTCACAACCATTGGTGGGGGACGCGTGCTAGATAGTCAGCCACCCAAGCACCGTTCCGGGGACGCTGCCGCGCTTGAGTTCTTGCGAGTTCTGGAACGGGGAGAACCGGAAACCCGGTTGGAGCTCCTGGTGCAGCAGGTAGGTGAATCCACAGCCGCCGCGCTGGCGGCCCGTACGGGCTGGAAACCGGCCGAGGTTCTCCGTGTCGCAAGATTCCTCGAGAGTCAAACCCGGGTTGTGCTCCTCGGACAAACGTCTGACCTGGTGGTTCACAGGCAACACTTCGAGCAGTTGGCCAAGCGGGTCGTCGAATGCCTTGAGAAGTTTCACGCCGCGAACCCACTCATAAGTGGGCTGCCAAAAGAGGAGCTTCGGTTCAAGTTGGGGGCTGGAGGCACTGCGATCTGCGTGCCCACACCCACGCTCCTCAATGCACTTCTGCACGCCCTGGCAGCACAGGGGAAGGTCAATCTGCAGGGCGAAACGGTCCGCTTGGGCGGACGCCAGATGCAATTGTCCTCGGAAGAAATCCATGCGCGCGACCAGATCAGCGCGGCTTTCGAGAAGGCCGGACTGGCGGCGCCCACCGCCAACGAGGTTCTCACGAACCTACAAATCGATCGCGCGCGCGCCGAAAAGCTACTGAGGATTCTTTTGAAGGAAAATGTCCTGCACCGGGTGACCGAGGACCTGATCTTCCACCAGTCGGCGCTGCAGGGGCTACGTCAAATCCTGGCACGCCGCAAAGCGCAGAACACCCGGCTGAGCGTCGCGGATTTCAAGGAACTGACCGGGCTCACGCGAAAGTACGCCATCCCGCTGCTCGAATACCTCGATCGAGAGCGCCTGACCCGCCGCGAGGGTGACGAACGGGTCATCCTTTGATGAGGTGACTATTTTCAAACGCCCGAGGAATTTTGGCTGCCGGCAGTCGGCTTCGGAAAGTTTTTGAGCATGTCCCACAGGAGAGAAATGGGCAACCCCACCACGTTGAAATAGCAGCCTGAAATGCGCGTCACCCACCTCGACGCAAATCCCTGGATCGCGTAACCGCCGGCTTTATCGTAAGGCTCTTGACTGGCGATGTAGCCGCGAATCTCATCCTCGCTGAGCTCGACAAATGTGACAAACGTAACTTCGTGTTTGAGGGCCTCAATATCTCCAGGGGCTTTCACCAAGCAGATTCCCGTAATCACCTGATGCGTTTGGCCGGAAAGCAAACGCAGCATCCGGGTGGCATCGTAAGGCCCGCGGGGCTTTCCAAGGATCAAACCGTTGATGGTAACAACCGTATCAGCCCCCAGTACCAGATTACCCGCGGGGAGATTCACGGCCACGCTGAGCGCTTTGGCGCGGGCGTTACGCCGGGCGAACTCCTGGGGCATCTCGCCGGGGTTTGGCGGCCCTTCTTCAACTCCGCTGGGACGCACCTCGAAGTCGAAGCCCGTGTTACGAAGCAGCTCCTTTCGCCGCGGCGAATTCGAGGCAAGTATGAACCTCATGTGAGTGGCATTATAGAAGCGTAAAGCATCCCTCTCAAGCGGTTTCCCCGCCCCTGCGCAATGTGCTAGACTGTGGTATTCCTTTGGGTCCAAGAGCCCACGCTGGGAACACCAAACGTGTATGAAATCGGCAAGCTCTTACCATCTGTGTTCAGAAAGCAGATCCGCCGCGCGGAGCCACACTTGCTTGAAATCCTGATTCCTCTCTGGCCTCGCATTGCGGGCAAGCCCATGGCGCAGCATTCTCAGCCAGCAGCCTTTGAATCCGGCGTCCTGACGCTCAGCACCGACTGCGCCACCTGGGGTACGCAACTCCGACAGATGACAGAGGAGATTCGGGCGGAGATTAACAGTTTCCTGGGTCAGCCGGCTGTGCGGAAGCTGCGAATTAAGAATGTGACCCGACTCGACTTGCTTCCGCGCACGGGCCGGTCGGGTGGAACTGCCTCGCCCCCCCCGACTCCTGAGGACGCGGCATTTGACACCACATCAATCCGCGACCCCGAGATTGCCCAGGTGGTCGCAAGCTCGTATGGCAAGTACTTTGCCCGCCAACGGAGATAGTTAGCCCCATGGCTTTGACCGAGAAGGACGTCCGCTACGTCGCCGACCTGGCGCACCTGGAACTCACTGAGGAAGAGGTGAAGACATTCCTGCCACAACTTGATTCGATCTTGCAGCACGTCGAGAA
>PMYF01000422.1:7192-8352 GCA_003171295.1 Acidobacteriota bacterium
GCGCTGGCAAACGCGCCCGAGCAGGGCGCAGGGAGTTTCAAGGTGCCGCGCGTGATTGAGCGTGAGGGATAGATCGCGTCAGATGCTCCGCACTATGGATTTTGGCCGCTAAGCCTAGCCGGCTTGTCCCTGAGCCGCCAGCCTTTATTGAGTTATCTAAGATGGAATTGACTGCTCTGACCATAAGCCAGATTCAAGAACTGTTGAGGAGCCGGAGGGCGACCGCCGTCGAAATTGCTGCGGCCCACCTGGCGCGCATCAAGCAGAAGGACAAGGACGTCCGCGCCTACCTGAGCGTGTGCCCCGAACGCGCGCTCGCGCAGGCGCAGAGGGTGGATGAGAAGATCGCTGCAGGCGAACCGCTTGCGCCTCTTGCCGGCGTACCCGTCGCCGTCAAGGACGTCATCCTGACGCGGGGTCTCCGCACCACCTGCGCCTCGCGNNATCCTGGAGGATTTTGTCGCTCCTTACGATGCCACGGCAGTCCAAAGGCTCGAAGCTGCCGGCGCGGTTGTTTTGGGCAAGACGAATTGCGACGAATTCGCCATGGGATCTTCCACGGAAAACTCCGGTTTCTATCCTACCCACAACCCACACGATTTGACTCGCGTGCCCGGAGGCTCCAGCGGCGGTTCCGCAGCAGCCGTCGCCGCGCGGCTCGCCACGGTCGCGCTGGGTTCGGATACTGGCGGTTCCATCCGACAGCCGGCGGCGTTCTGCGATATTGTCGGGATGATGGGGACATACGGGAGAGTTTCGCGGTACGGTCTGGTGGCGTTTGCATCCTCTCTCGACCACATCGGGCCGTTTGGACGTTCCGTCCGCGACGTGGCCCTGGTGCTTGAAACCATCGCCGGCCACGACACGATGGATTCAACCTCTGCGCCCGTGCCCGTGGGCAATTACGACAGCGCACTCGCCGGCGATGTCAGGGGCACGCGCGTCGGAGTTCCGAATGAGTACCTCAAGGGATTGAGCCCCGACATCGGGGACAACATCCAGAAGGGCATCGACCTGTTCAGCAGGCTGGGTTGCAGTATCGTTCCCATCAGCTTGCCGCACACGGACTATGCCATCGGATGCTACTACATCATTTGCACTGCGGAGGCCAGTTCCAACCTCGCTCGCTACGATGGCGTCCGCTACGGATTCCGCGCCCC
>PMYF01000422.1:8367-10686 GCA_003171295.1 Acidobacteriota bacterium
GGGTATTATGATGCTTACTACCTGAAAGCTCAGAAAGTGCGAACTCTCATTACACGTGATTTCGTCGAGGCTTTTGACGAAGTTGACGTTATTGTTGCGCCCACTTCACCGATTCCTCCCTTCAAGCTCGGTGAACGTGTGGATGACCCCCTCCAGATGTACCTCGCGGATATCTACACCGTCACAGCCAGCCTGGCCGGCATTCCAGGGATCTCCGTTCCCTGCGGCAAGATCCTGAGTGAACCGCATTTGCCGGTCGGCATGCAAATCTTCGCTAAACACTTCGACGAGCCGCGCCTGCTGCAAGTCGCCCACGCGTTCGAACAGGCCGGAGGATTCAATATTAGTTGACGTTGGCAGGTCGGATTCTATCACCTGGATTACAAAGAGTAAGGGTTCGGGCACCAGTCCGGACGTGAAGGTGTATTTGATCAACCCCTCAAACAACGTGTAGCCCACTGGAAGGACACGGTTTCGCACCTTGCGGTACGAATCTCTTCTCGCGGGGTCGCAGCTCAACAGCGCATCAGACCTTGAAGAGTGAGTCGGGTCTATTCTTGGTGTCGCCGGCGTCGGAGGGACCACTACGGCAGGCCATCAGGATGGGGTTAGGTTGGAACCAGTCGCAATGATTCGCGGCTTTTTTATCGCGGACCCACTCGGGCTGGGTTTCGGCGCACTGGTTATGTTTGCCGGGGTCGTAGAATTGGCAATTACGGCAGCAATGCAGGTCGGAGCTGCACTGGGGGCAGGCGTCCGCGCGAAGCACGCGGCTCCCTGACGGGTACTCAATCTTCTTGCCACATTTCCAACAGTTGAAGAGCATCTCAAGCTTTCAGCAGTCAGCCATCAGCCAGAACAGAAAGGCAAACCCTTCTGCTGAAAGCTGACCGCTGACTGCTGATCGCTTCTTTACTGAGTTCTCGCCTCGTCCTCGTCGGCCAGTTCGGTGGCCACGCTCGGCGCCGTGGGGATAACGGGCTCCATGGGTACGGGAGCAGCTCCCGCTTCCGGCTGCGCCGGCTCAGCTTCAGTGAGCAACCTGAAATTCCGGTAGTATTCCAGGCCCGTACCGGCCGGAATCAAGCGGCCCATGATGACGTTTTCCTTTAAGCCCCGCAGGTGGTCAACAGACCCGCGGATGGAGGCTTCGGTGAGGACGCGGGTGGTTTCCTGGAACGACGCGGCCGAGATG
This sequence comes from Acidobacteriota bacterium, assembly GCA_003171295.1. GTDB lineage: Bacteria > Acidobacteriota > Terriglobia > UBA7540 > UBA7540 > Bog-366. The sequence goes on from PMYF01000422.1 coordinate 9,563, forward strand.
AAAGAATCGGTGGCCAGTGATGCCTTGGTAATTCCCAGCAGCAAAGGCCGGCCCGTAGCGGCTTTCCCACTCTTCACTTTGGTCCGCTCATTCTCCTCGCGGAACTTGAACTTGTCGACCTGTTCGTCGAGGAGAAACTCCGTATCGCCCACTTCTTCAACTTTCACCCAACGCATCATCTGGCGGACGATGACTTCGATGTGTTTGTCGTTAATGTTGACGCCCTGCAGCCTGTAGACTTCCTGGATTTCATCGACGAGATATTTCTGCAATTCTTTCTCGCCGAGGACCGCGAGGATATCGTGCGGGTTGCGCGGACCGTCCATAAGCGGCTCGCCGGCGTGAACTCGTTCGCTTTCCTGCACGGAGACATGCACGCCGCGCGGCAGCAAGTACTCCTTGGTTTCTCCCTTATCGGGAATCACCAGAATCTTGCGCTGGCCTTTGACGACGTCGGCGTACCGCACGGTGCCGTCGATTTCCGTAATCACCGCCGGCTCGTGAGGCTTGCGGGCTTCAAAGAGCTCTACCACACGCGGCAGACCACCCGTGATGTCCTTGGTCTTGGTGGTTTCACGCGGGATCTTGGCCAGAACATCGCCAGCGCTCACTTCATCGCCATCTTGGACCATCAAGTGCGCGCGGGAGGGCATTAGGTACTTCTTCGTGCCTTTGGCTGCAGCCCCCTTATCGTTGCGGATGACGAGCTGCGGCTGGTATTTCTCGTCGGACGCCTCTTTCACCACCCATTGTGACAAGCCGGTTACTTCATCCACCTGCTCCTGCAGGGTGACGCCGGTCTCGAGGTCTTTATACTGAACCGTGCCGTTCACCTCAGTCAGGATGGAGAAGGTGTACGGGTCCCACTCAACGACAATGTCCCCCATTTTTACCGGAGACCCGTCAGCCGCTTTGATGCGGGCTCCGTACACCACCGAATACCGTTCGCGCTCACGGCCCTTTTCATCCACGATGGCGACCGCACCGTTACGATTCATCACGACGTGGGCGCCTTCCCGGTTCGTCACGGTCTGCAAACCGTGATACTTCAAAAAGCCGTTGTTCTTTGCCTCCAGAGTGCTCTGCTCGGTGATACGGCTGGCGGTGCCGCCGATGTGGAAGGT